>CAMKFK010000004.1 GCA_946411835.1 uncultured Clostridia bacterium | reverse complement strand
AAAATCCTATCCTCTTGGATGCGTTCATAATTTTGTAACTCATTCAATTACCGTGTTTGACCTAAGGGTAATTGAATGAGTTAACAATTTGTGAACAAAATCGACAAGCTAATGGTTTTCCATGCCTAAATGTGTCCCTTTACAAGTTTGGTGTATGCTTTTGATTCCCATTTTTTGTATTTTAATTATGAAATTAGACTACTTAGACTCGATTTGTTAACAGTTTCGTAACTCATTCAATTACCGTATGTTTGACCTATTATTTCCTTGACAAAGCGCCGACCGTTTCATAAAATAGAAATAATGTTTTGCCTGGATTGAAACACTGCAAGCAGAAAGAGGGCGCTTATGGAGATTCGCAATCTCACGACTTTTTTAAAGGTAACAGAGCTCAAGAGCTTTTCCAAGGCGGCGGAGGCGCTGGACTATTCTCAGTCTGCCGTAACCGTCCAAATTCAGCAGCTTGAGCGCGAGCTGGGCGTACAGCTCTTCGACCGCATTGGGAAAAACGTCTCCATCACGCAGTATGGCATGGACTTCGTCTCCTACGCGCGCGACGTGGTCAGCGCAGTCTCCCGCGCCAGCGCCTTCGCCACCTCAAACGACGACCTGACCGGCACGGTGCGCGTCGGCACGCTGGACTCGTTGATGACCGCCTCCTTTGCCGACATTGTGCCCGCGTTCCGCAAGCGCTTCCCGAAGGTGTTGTGCAACGTGCACGGCGACAACGTAACGCGGCTGAAGGAGCTGCTCATCAAAAACGAGCTCGATCTGATCTATACCCTCGACGAGCAGCTGCACGATCCACAGTTCATCAAGGTTTATGAAGCGGAAGAGGACATCATTGTCGTCACCAATATCAGCAATCCCATCGCCCGGCGCGACGGCGTGTGTCTCGCCGACCTCGTAGGGCATCCCTTTGTGCTGATGAACCGCAACAACGCCTACCGCGACCAGTTCGACATCGAGCTTGCGCGGCACGGTCTCGTCATTGACCCCTTCTGCGAGCTGGAAAGCGACGTGCTGGTGCTGCGGCTTCTGAGCGAGAATCCGGAGTATCTCTCGGTGCTCCCCCGCTACACGGTGGAAAAGAGCATCCACGAGCAGCAGCTCGCCATCATCCCGGTACAGGATTGCGTCATGCGGCAGTGGCGGCAGTTGATCTACCACAAGAACAAGGTCGTTACGCCCCAGATTCAGGGCATGCTTGACACAATTGTTGAAACGACAAAAAAAGCCGAATAAAAAAGGACGGCGATACGGGGTCATCCCGTTGTCGCCGTCCCATTTTTTCAATTGCAGCGCATACGCCGCGAGGACGTTCTCCCGTCACGAGCTGCGCAACCTTATTTATGCCCTAGTCGTCTTCCTCACCGGAATCAATGTCTCCGGCGTCAAATTCCAGCTTTGCGCCGCAGTTCGGGCAGGTGATGGCGCCATCCTCCAGATAGCTCTCGTCAAAGAGTATCTCCTCCTCGCACTCCGGGCAGGTGGTGGCGTAGACGGGCTCGTCGTCCTCGTCATCGTCGTCGTCATCGTCCTCGTCGTCGTAGATCAACTCCTCCACGTCGCTCAGATCATCACTGACAACATCCAGACCGTCGCCAAGCTCCTCGACCTCGTCGGCCAACTCCTCGAGCTTCGAGGAGACCTCGTCCAGCACGTCGACGACGGCGCGGAAAATCCTGGCGCTGTCGCTGTTTTCGTCCAGCTTCAAGCCCTCCATCAGGCCCTTGAGGTACGCGACCTTCTCAGATACTCCCATGCTTTCTTCTCCTTTCGTCGTGTAGACCAGAGGCTGCATTCCATGGATCGGATGCAGCCCCTCATTTGTAGTTTGCTTACTTTGCGCGACCGATATACTCGCCAGTGCGGGTGTCGATCTGAATCTTGTCGCCCTCGTTGATGAACAGGGGTACCTTGACCTCGGCGCCGGTCTCCACGGTGGCGGGCTTGAGGGTGTTGGTGGCGGTGTTGCCGGCAAGTCCGGGTTCGGTCTTCGTTACCTCGAGGTCCATGAAGTTCGGGCACTCGATACCAAACACGCTGCCCTTGTAGCTGAGCACCTTGCAGACGGTGTTCTCGGTGACGAAACGGAACGGGTCGCCCAGCAGGTCCTTGCCGATGGGCACCATGTCAAAGGTCTCCTGATCCATGAAGTAGTACAGGTCGCCGTCGGCATAGCTGTACGCCATATCCTTGCGCTCGATGAACGCCTCCTCGAACTTTGCGGTGGGGTTAAAGCTCGTCTCAGTCACGCCGCCGGTGATGACGTTCCTCATCTTCGTGCGCACAAACGCCGCGCCCTTGCCGGGCTTGACGTGCTGGAACTCGACGACCTGATAGACCTTACCGTCCATCTCGAAGAGCTTGCCGTTGCGGAAATCGCCAGCCGTAATCGTTGCCATAAATCTATTCCTCCTGTATTGCGAGGAAATCGGCACGACTTCCTCAAATGTTAACCTAGGGTATTTTATCCCAAATTCAGCCGTAATGCAAGAGTTTTTTTCAATCCCCGCTGATTGGGACGACGACGAGCTTGCCATCCCGCCCGCTCTGGCTGACGGAGAATTGCAGCTCCGCGCCGTTTTCACGATAGGAAAAGCCGCTCGTTGGCATATCGCCCGGGAAGGTCATCGGCACGGCGAGCGGCGCGTCCGCCTTGAGCTCCGGCAGGGTGCACAGCTCCGTCACCTCGAAGCGCGCGTTGCCCGCCTCGTCCACGTCGGTGAGCGCAAGGGAGAGCAGCTTGAAATCCTCCACATCCTCCCTGGCGCGGAACACGACCGATACCTCATTTGGGTCGCCGGCAGGCGCAAGCTCCGGGAAATCGTCGCCGATGGCGGCGCACTCGCCCACAAACCAGCTCACGTCCTCCTCATAGTCCAGACGCACCTTGCAGTCGAGCGGCTGGTTGAGCGGGCCGCTGTACGCATAAGCGGAGAACGGCGTCAGCTCCAGGTCGGCGATCATCTCCTCGTAGGTTTTCGCAATCTGGCTCCAGAGACCGTCCAAGTCAAGCTCCAGCAGCTCCGACGCCGCAGCGTCCCATTCACCCGTGGTATTGTGGTAGACAATGAGCTCGTCCTCCGTTCCCTCCGCCACGTCGGTGAACCAGAAATCCTCACAGGTCAAATCCGTCCCATCGTCGTTGATGTGATAGACGCCGAGGGCGGCATACGCCGCGCCGCCGGTGCCCTCATAGAGAAAACGTCCATCGTCGAGCAGGTAGTAGGTGCTGCGGTACCAGCCGTCCAAAAAGCAGTCCGGCTCCCCGTTCACGAGGGCGAAGCCGCCGAAGACCATGCTCTCATCCATGCCGATGAGCAGTTCGTTCTCCCCGCCGCCGTTGACGTCGCGGAAGGCGAAGCCGAGCTCCTCTGCGGCGTCTGTGCCGTCCTGCCAGCGCGCGGCGTCGATGACGCCGGAGGGCACCAGCGGGTAATCCTCCCCATCGGCGACCCCGTTGTAAATCACATCGCAGGTCGCGTCCAGCACCGGCGCAAAGCGGGCAAGGTCGCCTGCGTCCACTGCAGACGTAGGCGCCTCCGCAGGCGCCGGATCGGTCTGCGGCTCCGTCGGTTCAGTCTGCTCTTCGGTCTGCGGCTCCGGGGCCGGCTCGGTCTGCTCCGGTTTTTTGCCGCACCCGGCGCACAGCAGCATGGACGCCGCAAGCAGCAGGCAGATGATGTTTCGTTTCATGTCAGATTCTCCTTTTTCTTCGTTGATCTCCGGCGCTGACGCGCTTGAACGGCTCCTGCATGGCATGGAGCGCATGGTTCCATGCGCCGACAGGTCCGCCCTTCGGCTCGACCATGAGCATCCGCACGCCCGCGCGCTTCGCCGCCAGCGTATCGGTGAGCAGCTTGTCGCCCAGCATGGCGGTTTCCCGCGCGGACGCACCCTGCTCCCGCATGGCGGTGAGGAGGCCGCGCGTGCCCGGCTTGCCCGCGTGACCGACGTAGCCGATGCCAAGGCTCCTGCAAAAGCGCTCCACGCGGACGCTCGAACGGTTGTTGGAGATGATGCGCAGCGTCACCCCCGCGTCTCTCAGCGTCTCCACCCACGCGCGCAGCGCCTCGTCCGGCTCCGCCTGCGATTTCGGCGCAAGCGTGTAGTCGAGGTCGGTCAGCAGAAGCCGGACGCCGTTGGCGCGCAAAAACGCGGGCGTAACGTCGGCATAGTTGTCAAACACATCGTCCGGAACCAGTGACAATGTCATGCGGCACTCCTTCAAAAACAAAGGACGCCAGGGGCGTCCTTTGTTTTCTTCTCAATAAAAACGCTTATTGCGATTCTTGCGCGCGGCCTCGCTCTTTTTGCGGCGCTTGACGCTGGGACTCTCATAAGCCTCGCGACGACGCACCTCCGCAACGATACCCGCCTTGGCACAGCTTCTCTTGAAGCGCTTGAGCGCGCTGTCCAGAGATTCGCCCTCCTTGACGTGCACTTCGGACATCTATATTTTCCCTCCCTCCGATGCGCCCGGCTTGATCCTGAGCGCTCAGTAGAGTCATTCACATGACTGGCAAAGGGTATTATATGGGAAAAGCGAGGGCTTGTCAACCTATTTTTCAGAAAAAACCGATTATTCTGTCAGACGGGCTTGACGATGAGATTGACCAGCTTATTCTTGACCAGAATGGTCTTCACGAGCTGCATCCCCTCCAGCGACTTGGCAACCTTTTCGTTCGCCCTTGCCGCCGCGACGACGGTTTCCTCGTCGCTGTCGGTCGGGACGGTGATCGTGCCGCGCAGCTTGCCCTTGACCTGCACCGCCATCTCTACGGTGGCGGCGACGGTTTTGCTCTCGTCGTACTCCGGCCACGGGTTCTGCATCGCCATCTTCCCGGTCGCGGCGGCAAAGCCCATCAGCTCCCACATCTCCTCGACCATATGCGGCGCAAAGGGGCTGAGCATCAGCAGCAGCGCCCTGAGGTCGCCCCGGCTGAGACCGCCCGCGTAAAACTCGTTTACCATGGTCATGAGCGCTGCGATGGCGGTGTTCATCTTAAGCTCGTCAATGTCGCTCGTGACTTTCTTGATGGTCTTGTGGACAATGGGCGCGTTCTTCTCGGAGATCTCTTCCCCGTCAGCGACCATGTCCATCAGGTTCCAGCAGCGGTCAAGGAAGCGCTTGCTGCCCTTCACCGCCTCGTCGGACCACGTCGCGGTCTTTTCAAAGTCGCCGATGAACATGATGTACAGGCGCATCGTGTCCGCGCCGTACGCCTTGACCACATCGTCCGGGTTGACGACGTTGCCCAGCGACTTGGACATCTTGACCGCCGGACGCAGCGCCTGATTGCCGTACTTCTCAAGGAGCGCCTGCTTCTCCTCCTCGGTCCCGGCGTTGCCGACATAGTGCGGGTTCTGGCCGAGGATCATGCCGTGGCTGGTGCGCTTGGCATAGGGCTCCCTGGTATGCACCACGCCGATGTCATAGAGGAACTTGTGCCAGAAGCGGGAATACAGCAGGTGCAGCGTCGTGTGCTCCATGCCGCCGTTGTACCAATCCACGGGTCCCCAGTATTCCTCCGCCTCGCGGGAGACGGCGGCGTTGTCGTTGTGCGGGTCCATGTAGCGCAGGTAGTACCAGCTCGACCCCGCCCACTGCGGCATGGTGTCGGTCTCGCGTTTCGCGCTTTTTCCGCACTTCGGGCAGGTGGTGTTGACCCAGTCGGTCATCTTGGAGATGGGGCTTTCACCGTCGTCGGTCGGCTCGTAGCTGTCCACCTGCGGCAGCACCAGCGGCAGCTGCTCCTCCGGCACGGGCACCCAGCCGCAGTCCGGGCAGTTGACCAGCGGGATCGGCTCACCCCAGTAGCGCTGGCGGGAGAAGACCCAGTCGCGCAGCTTGAAGTTGGTCTTTTCCCTGCCCCAGCCCTGCTCAATGGCATACTGCTTCATATAGGGAATCGCGTCCTTGACGGTCATGCCGTTGAGGATGCCGGAGTTGACCATGATCCCCGTGTCGTCCTTGAGGGTAAACGCCTCCTTGGTGACGTCGCCGCCCTGCACGACCTCGACAATGGGCAGTCCAAACGCGGTGGCGAAGTCCCAGTCGCGCTGATCGTGCCCCGGCACGCCCATGACGATGCCGGTGCCGTAGCCCATGAGCACATAGTCGGACACGAACATCGGCACCGCTTCGCCTGTGGCGGGGTTGACGACCTCGATACCCTCCAGCCGGACGCCGGTCTTCTCCTTGTTCAGCTCGCCGCGCTCAAAGTCGGACTTCTTCGATGCCGCGAGCTGATACGCCGCGACCTCGTCCCAATTTTTAATGAGCGGCTGCCACTTCTTCAGCAGCGGGTGCTCCGGCGAAATGACCGTGTAGGTCACGCCGTAAAGCGTGTCCACGCGGGTGGTGTAGACGGTGATATCGTCTCCGGTGTTGGTTCGGAAGGTGACCTCCGTGCCGGTGCTGCGCCCGATCCAGTTGCGCTGCTGGGTCTTGACCCGCTCGATAAAATCCACGTCGTCAAGATCGTCCACCAGGCGGTCGGCGTACTTGGTGATGGCAAGCATCCACTGGCTCTTCTCCTTGCGGATCACGTCGCTGCCGCAGCGCTCGCACTTGCCCTCGATGACCTCCTCGTTCGCCAGCACACATTTGCAGCTCGTGCACCAGTTGACGGGCATGGTCGCCTTGTAGGCAAGGCCGTGCTTGAAGAGCTGGAGGAAAATCCACTGCGTCCACTTGTAATACGTCGGGTCGGTGGTGTCCACCACGCGATCCCAGTCGAAGCCGTAGCCCAGCATCTTGAGCTGGCGGGTAAAGTTCTCGATGTTCTGTCTGGTGACGACGGCAGGATGGATGTGATTCTTGATGGCATAGTTCTCGGTCGGCAGGCCGAACGCGTCAAAGCCGATGGGAAACAGAACGTTATAACCCTCCATGCGCTTCTTGCGCGTCACCACGTCCATCGCCGTGAACGGGCGCGGGTGTCCGACGTGCAGGCCGGCGGCGGAGGGGTACGGAAACTCGATCAGCCCGTAGAACTTCTTCGCCGCATCGCCGGTCACGGAGGCGTAGGGCTTCGTGACCTCCCAGTTGTCCTGCCATTTCTTTTCAATGGCGGCAAAATCGTATTTCATGCTTCCGGCCGCTCCTTTATTCCTCGTTCGACAGCATACCGCTCAGGTCGATCTCCTTGCCGTCCGACCACAGGTGCTCCAGCGAGTAGAACTCGCGCGCCTCGGCGTTGAAGACATGGACGGCAATGCAGCCGTAGTCCAGCAGCACCCACGTTCCGCCGCGATGACCCTCGCGGTGCAGCGGCTCCTCTCCCGCTTCGCTCAGCTGCTTTTCCACCTCGTCGCACAGGGCGTTGATCTGGGTGTTGCTGCTGCCTGTGCAGATGACGAAGTAGTCCGCCAGCGTGGTGATCTTGTCGATCTCCAGCACCTTGATGTCCTTGCCCTTTTTCGCGTCGAGCGCCTTGGCGGCGATCAGCGCCATTTCTTTCGGTTTCAGCATAAGTCATTTCCTTTCTTATCGGTCGCCGCTTGCTGTCGGCGTGGTATCCATCGGGTCGGGCTGCGGTTCCGGCTCAGGCTCCGGCTGAGGCTCCGGCTCCGGGTCAGTCTCGGGGGGCGGTTCCGGCGTCGGCTCCGGCTGAGGTTCCGGCTCAGGCTCCGGGTCGTCGGCGGGCTCCGGCGGCGTTTGCTCATCGGGAGCCCCGGTCTCCGGATTCGTCTCGGCGTCCGCCGGCGGCTCACTCTCCGCAGGAGGCTGCTCTCCGGTCGTGTCGGCGGGCTCCTCGGCGCAGCCCTCCGCCGGGGGCGCAATGTCCGGCTCCTCCGGCTGCGCGGTATGTTCCGGCTCGTCCGGCTTGTCCGGCTCATTCGACGCCGCCGACGGGCGTGTAACCGGCATAGCCGCGCGGCTGTCCGCCACGTGCCCGGTGGAGGAATAGACGCTGCCGTCGGAATTGACGCCCATAATGTCCATGTTGGCGAGGCTCACCTGCGTGAGATAGGGGTTGAAACTCTCGTTGACCAGCCTCACCATCTCGCGCCCGTAGAGCGTGACGTAGGACTGCATCGTGTCGGTAGAGCGGCTGTAGGCGCTGGCGTAGTAGTTGCCGGGCGCGGTGACGGTCAGAAATCCGTCCTCCTCGAGAAACATCGCCTGCCGCGCAAACCAAAGCATATTGCCAAGCGAAAGGTCGCTTTCGACGTTCTTTTCAAAAATCTCAACGTAGCTGCTGATTTTTGTCCAATTGGTCAGCTTGACGCATTTTTTGAACATCTCGCGCAAAAACGCCTGCTGGGTCTGGACGCGCCCGGTATCGTCATAGCCGGTAACGCGGCCGCTGCTGCTGCGGTCGCTCTTGCGGAAGCGCACCAGTCCCATCGCCTGCTCGCCGTTGAGGGTTTGCAGCCCCGGCTCGAGGTCGATGCTCAAATCCTGATAGGGATCGTGGTAGTGCATGGGGAACGGCACGTCGTATTCCACGCCGCCAATGAGATCGACCACGTCCACAAATGCCTGAAGGTCGATCTTGACGTAGTAGTCTGGTGTAAAGCCGATCAGCTTTGCAATCTGCTTCTGGAAGCCGTTCAGCCCGCGCATTCCGTAGACTGAGTTGATCTTCTTGATGTCCCAGCCCACATTGACCATCGTGTCGCGCGGGATGCTCATCAGGTTGAGCTTCTGGTTTCCCACGTCGTAGCTCACGACCATGATGGTGTCGGTGTTGGTGCCCTCCTTGTCCGTGCCGAAGAGCAGGAAGGTGTAGCAATTCTCCTTCCGCGCGCCGGACAGCAGCGGCTGCACGGCGTTGCTGTAATCGATCTCCTCAGGAACCTCCGCTACGACAGGGTCCTTCGAAGGCTCGACGGTCACCTCGGTCGGCGCAGGCGGGTGCGTCGTCAGCTCCGGCGCGCGCACCGTGTAGATAAAACGAAGCGCCAACACCGCGCCGCTCAGAAAGAAAACGAGCAGCAGACAGACGATCCAGAAGAGCGGGCCCCGGGTGAGCGCCTTAATCTGCTTCCAGGCCTCCGGGCTGTTGTCCCGAAAGGATTGCCGCCACCCCACCCGATTGCCGTCCAAATGTTTGCCATTATGTATCATCTGTGTCACCAAGCAATTCCCTGAAATAGTCGTATGCTTCCAGTGTGGCGTGGTGCACGGGGCTGCCGCGCTCCTGAAGCTCCTCAATGCTCATTTTCAATCCCAGCGCCATGCCGCGATCCAGGTCGTCGTACACGACGGCGCGCAGGACGTCCACACCGTCGAAGCTGCGGTTCGGCTCAATGTAGTCCGCAAGATAGATGATCTTTTCCAGCGTTGTCATGCCGGGCCTGCCCGTCGTGTGCCAGCGGATCGCGTTGCAGACGTCCTCGTCCGCGCCGAAGACCTCCCGCGCGAGCGCCGCGCCGGTCTTGGCGTGAAGCAGCTTGAGCGCCGTTCGCTCCAGTTCGTTGAGCGCGACGCCGTAGCGCTCGCACAGGGCAAGCTGCTCGTCCAGCTCCAGCTTCTTCGTGCAGTCGTGCAGCAGCGCGGCAACGCGCGCCTTCCCCACGTCCGCGCCGCAGCGCTCCGCGAGGCGCTTTGCCTCCTCCTCCACGCCGAGAACATGAGCGACGCGCTTCGCCTTAAGATACGACAGCGCGACCGGGCGCAGCCGCTCAATGGTCAGGCGCTTCAGATCAACGTCCGTTCCGTACAGGTGCTCGCGCAGGATATAACCGTAGACCTGCGGTGTAAGGTATCGCTCCGCGCCGCCGTCCGGCAGCGCCGCGCGCAGCTCCGTAGAGCTGATTTCCACCAGGTTCGGCAGCACCATCGTCACGATACGCGCCTTTGGAAACAGCTTCATCAAATAGTCTCGCTGTACGGCAAAAAGCTCCTCTGTATCCGTCTCGCTCCTGCCGAAGGCGCAAAGCCCGGCGCAATCTACGATGGACTCCGGACGGTACCACGCCTGAAACGTGAGGAACATATCCGTGCCCATCAGCAGCCACAGTTCGTCGTTCGGGTGCTGCTCGCGCAGCGCCGTCAGCGTGTCGGCGGTATAGCTCTTTCCCGCGCGCTCCAGCTCCATGAGGGAAACGGTCACGGGGATGCCGGTCATCAGCGCCGCCTGTTCCGCCGTCAGGCGCGTCATTTCGGCGCGCGCATCGGCGGCGGGCGAGCCGGACGCCAGCTCCTTGTGCGGCGGGATGCCCGCCGGGATTAGCAGCAGCCGATCCAGCGCGAGATACCTTGCCGCCGAGACTGCGGCGTGCAGGTGCCCGAGATGCGGCGGGTTGTAGCTGCCGCCGTAGATTCCGATCCTCATGCTTTCTTCTTCGCCTTGACGAGGACGATCTTGTCCTTCTTGTCCTTACGGTGGGTCTCGCGGTAGAGCACAAACTTCGTGCCGATGACCTGCACCTGCTCGCTGCGGGTCAGGCGGGAAAGGGCGTCGCAAGCCTCGCGGGCAGTCAGCTCGCAGTTTTCCAGCACGCGGCACTTGATGAGCTCGCGCGCCTCCAGCGCGTCGTTCGCCTGCTTGACAAGGTTGTCGCCAAGCCCGTCCTTGCCGATATGCACAACGGGCTCCAGCGCGTTCGCCATTGCGCGCAGCTGAGCGCGCTGTTTGCCGGTCAGTTCCATGGTCAACCCTCCGGATTCTCCTTGAGATAGGCTTCCAGCGCCGCGCGGAACGCGCGCAGCGCGTTGCCGCGATGGGAGATCGCCGCTTTCTCCTCCGCCGTAAGCTGGGCGAAGGTCTTACGCTGCTCCGTGACGAAGAACACGGGGTCGTAGCCGAAGCCGTTCGTCCCCATCGGGGAAAAAGCGATGCTGCCCCGGCATTCACCGTTGGCGGCGAGGTGGTCGCCGTTCGGGAAAGCGCAGCAGACGGCGGTCTCAAAGTGGGCGCTGCGGTCCGTCTGGCCGGCGAGCGCCCTCAGCAAAAGACGATAACGCGCCTCGTCGCTCAAGCCCTCGCCGCCGTAGCGGGCGGAGTAGACGCCCGGCGCGCCGCCCAGCGCGTGGACGCAGAGGCCGGAATCGTCCGCAATGGCGGGCAGGCCTGACGCTTTCATCACCGCGTCCGCCTTGAGCGCCGCGTTCTCCGCAAAGGTCGTGCCGTTCTCCTCCACATCGACGTGGATGCCCAGCTCCTCCTCCGTGACGATCTCGACGCCGAGATCGTGCAGAATGGCGGAGAGCTCCGCCTTTTTCTTTGCGTTTTGCGTTGCCAGTACAAATTTCATATCAGTCGATCTCCCACGGGTCTTTTTTCCGTCTTTTTTCCCTGCGCTTCTCCCGCGCGCGTTCTTCCTGTTCCTGCTCAAGCTCCTTCCGCTTTTCCGCAAAGCGCGACGTGACCTCGTTCCATTTGCGATCGAGCTTCTCCAGGGGATGTTCAAACGCCGGCACGGGGACGATCACGATCCGGCAGCCGGGGCAATAATGCGCTTCGGCCGGTTTCGTGCTCAGAAAGCCGTATTCCTGCAAATCCACAATCTCGCAATTGTAGGTTTCCCGATTGTATTCGCCCATCCATCGGACGCGTCCGCCCCTGTCCGAGAAGGAACCCTTCCGCATCTCCTGATGACAATAGGGACATTCCATATCAGATAAAGTTCTTCAAATATTCCTTGGCGTCGAAGGGCTCCAGATCGTCGATCCCCTCGCCAAGACCGACAAACTTGACCGGGACGCCCAGCTCCTGCGCGATGGCGACGCAGATGCCGCCCTTCGCCGTGCCGTCCAGCTTGGTTAAGATGATGCCGGTCAGCCCGGCGACCTCCTTGAACACCTTCGCCTGCTGCAGGCCGTTCTGCCCCGTGGTGGCGTCCAGCACGAGCAGGGTTTCCTTTGCGGCGTCGGGCGTCTCGCGGTCGATGATCTTGCGCAGCTTCGCAAGCTCCGCCATCAGGTTCGCCTTGTTGTGCAGCCGTCCCGCCGTGTCCACCAGCACCACGTCTGCGCCGCGCGCTTTAGCGGCGGCAAGCGAATCGAACAGCACCGCGCCGGGGTCCGCGCCCTCCCTGGAGCGCACAATCTCCACGCCCGCGCGGTCCGCCCAGATTTCGAGCTGATCCGCCGCCGCCGCGCGGAAGGTGTCCGCCGCGCTGAGCAGCACGCGCTTGCGCCCCTTTTTGCGCAGGCGGTACGCCAGCTTGCCGATGGACGTCGTCTTCCCGACGCCGTTGACGCCGATGACCAGCACGACCGAGGGTCTGGTGGACAGGTCGAGCGATTGGTCGCCCACGTTGAGCTTTTCCTCCAGAATGTCGCGCAGCGCCTGCTTGACCTGCTCGCCGTTCTGTATGGACCGGTCATAGACCACGGCGCGCAGCTGCTTTACCGCGTCGGCCGCCGCAGCAGCGCCGAGGTCCGCCATGATGAGATTCTCTTCCAGCGTGTCGTAAAACTCGTCGTCGATCATCTCCCAGACGATCGTGTCGAACCATGCCTTTTTGATCTTGGAAAACAGGCCCATGTCGTTATTTCTCCTTTATGCCGAGTTCCTTTGCCATATCGTTCATGTTGATGGTCAGCACCTTGCTGACGCCGCGCTCCTGCATCGTCACGCCGTAGAGCACGTCCGCCGCCTCCATGGTGCCGCGCCGGTGGGTGATGACGATAAACTGCGTCTTGGCGGTGATGCGGCGCATATAGCTCGCCACGCGCACGACGTTCGCCTCGTCCAGCGCCGCCTCGATCTCATCCATCACGCAGAACGGCGTGGGGTGCACCTTCAAAATCGCAAAGTACAGCGCAATGGCGACAAACGCCTTCTCACCGCCGGAGAGCAGCGTAATGGTCTTGAGCGTCTTGCCGGGAGGCTGCACCTTGATCTCGATGCCGCAGGCAAGGATGTCGTTTTCATCCTCCAGCTCCAGCGTCGCCTTTCCGCCGCCGAACAGCTCCAAAAACGTCTGCTCGAAGCTCTCTCGGATGAGGCGGAACTGCTCGCGGAAAATGTTGGTCATCTCCCCCGTCACGTTTTCAATGACGCCCAACAGCTCGTCCCGCGCCTTGGCAATATCGTCGCGCTGCCCGGCGAGATAGGTGTAGCGGGCGTTGACCTGCTCGAACTGCTCGATCGCGCCGACGTTGACGCTGCCGAGCGCGTTGATGGCACGCTTGAGCTCGCTGACGCGCCGATTTGCCTTCGCCGTGCTCTCCAGCTCAACGCGCTGCTCTACGGCGGCAGAGTGGGACAGCTCGTAGCTCTCCCACAGCTTATCGAGAATGACCTTCTCCTCCATCGCGGCGGCGGAGCGCTTCTGCTCCAGCTTGGACACCGCGAGGTTCGCCCCGACGACATGCTCGTTGAGCTCCTTCAATCGCCGGTCGGTCTGGCTGCGCTCCGCCTCGATGGCGAGCTTTGCCTCGCCCAGCCCGGAAAGCTCGCCGCGCAGCGTGTCCTGTCGGGCGCGCAGGGCGGCAATCCGCTCGCGGTGCACGGCGATTTCACGCTGCTTTGTTTCATTTGCAGCGCGGTACTGTTCGATCAGCGCGCGGCGGTTCCGCTCGTCGCCGTTGAGCTGTTCGCGCAGAGAACGCAGCTCGTCCAGCGCGCGCTCGGTGGTCTCCCGCTCGGCGCGGCAGCCGGCGAGGGCAGACTTCTTCTCAGTCAGCTCGTCGCCCATCGCGCCGCTGTCGCGCAGCAGCTCACTCTGCCCGGAGAGCTTCTGTTCCGCCTGCGCGCGGTGCGCCGCCGCCTGCGCCTCCTGCGCGGCGGCGAGGGCTTCCTTCTCCTCAATGCTCTTTTGGAGCGCCGTCATGCGGCGGCCGATGTTCTCCCTCTCCGCCTCAAGATCGTCCAGCCGGTCGCGTGCGGCGTTGAGCAGCACGTCGAAGTGGCTCTTGTCGCCGTTGAGCTTGAGCACGCGGCTCTCCGCCTCATGCTCCTGGCTCTGTGCGACCTCCAGCTCGTACTGCGCCTTGGTCAGGTCGCGCTTTGCCTCGTCCGCGTCCTTTTCGGCGGCGAGCACCTTTTCGACCAGCCCGCCCTTCTGCGCGGTCAGCTCCTTCAATTCGTTGGCGCGGCTCAGGATACCCGCGCTGCGGCTGATCGAGCCACCGGTCATGGAGCCGCCCCGATTGATGACCTGGCCGTCCAGCGTTACGATGCGGAAGCGGTTCTGGTACCGCCGCGCCATGGCGATGCCGCAGTCCAGATCGTCCACGACGACTGTGCTGCCCAGCATGCTCTGGAACACGGCGCGGTATTTGGGGTCGCACTGAATCAGCTGCGACGCGACGCCCACAAAGCCATACTCGTTTTCCAGTCCGTTTTCCTTCAGCTCGCTGCCGCGAATGGCGGAAAGCGGCTGAAACGTGGCGCGCCCGCTGTCACGCTGTTTGAGGAGGTTGATCGCCGCCTTGGCGTCCTCCTCGCGGTCGACCACGATGTCCTGCAGCTTCGCGCCCAGCGCGATTTCAATGGCGACGGCATACCGCCGCTCGGTCGTCATCAGGCTCGCCACGGGTCCGTGGACGCCGCGCAGCGTCCGCCCCTCGGCGGCCTGCATGACGAGGCGCACCGCCTTGCCGAAGCCCTCATACTCCTTCTCCATGTCGGAGAGGAGCTTCATGCGGGAGTTGAGGTTGTTCAGCTCCATCGTCAGGTTCATGCGCCGCTGGGCGGCGTCCGCCTCGCGCTGCACACGTCCCTGCATCTTCATCGTGTGTCCCTTGATGATATTCTCAACCGCCTCAAACTCCTCCTGCGCGTCCTCAAGGGCGCGGCGGTTTTCGGCGGCGGATCGTTTCGTTTCGTCGAGCTGTCCCTCGACCTGCCCGCACTCGACCTCAATGGCGTCACGGCGCTCGTCCAGCTCGTGCATTCCGGCGCGGGCGGCGGCAACGTCGGCGCGGCTGTCGGCGGCGGCCTGCAATGCCAGCGCCTCCTGCGCGCGCAGGCTCTCGACCTCGTTTGTCGCCTCGCCCATGCCGCGCGAGAGCAGCTCCAGTTTCTCCGTCAGCTCCTGCACGTCGGTCTCCATCCGCGCGGCGCTGTCCTGCAGCTCCTCAATGCGGCGCTGCTTGTCCGCGATTTGCGCGTCGAGCGAAACGGCGCGCCCGCTCTGATCGCGCAGCTCCTCCTCCATGCGCACGACGGTGTCGTTGTTGTGCGCGATGTCGGTATTCAGCACAGCGACAGCAGATTCGCTCTCGCCGATCTTCCCGTCCAGCTCCGACGCATCGGCGCGAACGCGCTCCTGCTCCATGTCGTTTTGGCGCAGGCGCTCGCCGAACTGCTCCGTCGCGGCGTAGACCTCGTCCAACGCCGCCTGCGCGTCGGCGAGCTCCTGCTGGGCCAGGGCAAAGTCGGTTTCCAGCTTCACCGCGTTGGCGCGCAGAGCGTCCAGCTGCTCGACCCAGAGCGAGATTTCCAGCACGCGCAGCTCGTCACGATAGATCAGGTACTGCTTCGCTTTCTCCGCCTGTGCGCGCAGCGGTTCCACCTGAAGCTCCAGCTCCGCAATTTTGTCGTTTACGCGGGTCAGGTTCTCCTGTGTGCGGTCCAAATCGCGCTCCGCCTTTTCCTTGCGGTGGCGATACTTGGAGATGCCGGCCGCCTCCTCAAAAATCTCGCGGCGGTCGGCGCTCTTCTGAGAGAGTATCTCGTCGATACGCCCCTGTCCGATGATGGAATAGCCTTCGCGTCCCATCCCTGTGTCCATGAACAGCTCGTTCACGTCGGTCAGGCGGACGCTCTGCTTGTTGATATAGTATTCGGAGTCGCCACTGCGATAATAGCGGCGGGTAACGGAAACCTCGTTCTCCTCCATCTGCGGGAAGATATGCTCGGCATTGTCCAGCACCAGCGTCACCTGCGCAAAGCCCATCTGGCCGCGCTTTTCCGTTCCGCCGAAGATGACATCCTCCATCTTGCTGCCGCGCAGGGATTTGGACGACTGCTCGCCCATGACCCACCGGATCGCGTCAGACACGTTGGATTTGCCGCTGCCGTTCGGCCCGACGATGGCGGTGATGTCCTCGCCAAAGTTCAGAACGGTTTTGTCAGGGAAACTCTTGAAGCCTTGAATTTCCAATGCCTTGAGGTACGTTGCCACCACCGCCTTTCGCTGTGTTCTTCAGAAACATCCGAAGCGGGCGCGTTCCGACCGTTTCGCGGAACGATCGTCTGCCTGTAGGTTTCTGCATCTTCCCGGCATCCCGTCGTAAGCTCTGTCGTAAAATTCTGTATCCCGCCGGGGTGCGTCGTAAAATGCGGCAGCAAACGACGCCTTTTCTGCGTCCTTCGTTACGATTCGATCACTGAAATTCGCCTTGCAGCAATACGCGGCGGGATCGAGCTCTTCTTTTCATCGTACGGCTCCCCTTCCGTCGGCAAGAGAGCCCGATATAGCGTTTTATTTTATCATGCCGGGTCGTCTTTTTCAAGTATGAGATTTACAATTACATTGCTTCTTCCGCTCACGCCCTGTTGAACTTCTCCTTGGGCTGCTTGCAGCGGGGGCACTTCCAGTCGTCCGGCAAATCGTCAAACGCGACGCCGTCGTGCTCCGCAGGATCGTAGATATACCCGCACACCGAGCAGACATACTTGCCGGTCGCCTCCTGCGCGGTAAAGTCGACCTCGGCATAGACGGTCGGAACCGGATTGTCCAGGTCCATCACGCGTTTTGCTTCCAGATTCTCATAGCCTTGCGGGGTGTGGGTGCCGCAATAGACCGTCGGGTGGTTCCGGATAAATTCCCGAATCCAATCCTGCGTCTCACGTGCCGCAGGAAGGTCGTCAAACACGACGGAGAGCTTGTTTTCGTACAGCGCCTCGTCCACATAGGTGATGTCGCCGTGGATCATATAGAACAGGCCGTCATGCTCCACGATCACGATGCTGTTGCCGTTGGTGTGTCCCTTCGCCTTGATAAGATAGATACCGTCCTGAATCTTCTGGCTTTCCGGGAAATTGTAATACGCGCCGTCGGTGAACCTGACCGGGGTGAGATTGGGAAGCCCTTGCAGCTCGTCGGCAGACAACTCGTCGGCATTGACGTAGATAGTCGCGTTGGGGAAGGACCTGAGCTCGCCGGAATGGTCGCTGTGCCTGTGGGTAAGGAGAATCTTTGTCACCTGCTCCGGCTGATAGCCCAGCGCGGCAAGCGCCTCCAGATAGCTGCTGATGTCCTTCCCGGTAAAGGCAAGGCTGTTTTCATCCGGCTTTTCCTCCGGCGTTCCGGCGGGCAGACCGGTATCCACGAGGATCACCTCATCCCCGGTGTCGATCAGATAGTTTTGCAGACTGCCGCGATAGCGGATGTTCTTGTCGAACTTGTCCATGCCTTCCTCGCCGCCGAAGGCAAAGGGCTGGGTATAAAACCCGTCTTTTCTGAACTTGACCGCTTTGATCTCCATGGTAACATTCCTTTCCTTTCTTTTCATTTCTGTTCATTGTACGCCGCTTGAGGCCAGTATCGCCTCAACCTGCTCGCGCTTTTCAAACAGCACGCAGCCGCCGACGTGGTCGTCGTCGAGGAAATCCCCGTCGCGCAGCTTGAGAAACAGGAGAGAGTGCATCGCCTCGCGAAGACCCTGTTCGCGCACATTGACGTCGGAATACGGCGAGAAGGGGCAGGGCTCCGCGCCGCCGTGGGAGTTGATGTGGAAGAACCCGCGCCCCGCCGCCATGCAGCCGCCGTCCGAGCGCTCGTCGCCGGGGAACGAGAGCAGAATCGTGTCGGAGAAAACGCCCCGCAGCGCATCCATCGCGGACATGAGGTACGCACGCTCCGGATCGCCCGGCGCGAGGTGGCGCGCCTCGTCCGTCACGGGGACGAACTCGACGTAGATCACCAGCTTGCAGCCGCGCTCCGTCAGCACCCGCAGAAACTCCGGCGACGTGACCTCACGGATGTTCTCCGTCGTCACCGTCACCGACGCGCCGAAGAGCAGATTGCGCCGGTGCAGCGCGTCCATGTTGGCAATCAGCTTGTTATAGACGCCCGCACCACGGCGCGTGTCCGTGATCTCCTGCCCGCCCTCGATGCTCATGACGGGAATCAGGTTGCGGCACTTGTCAAAGAGCTTTATGTACCGCTCGTTCATGCAGGTGCCATTGGTGAAGATGGGAAACAGGATGTTCTGCATCGCGCCTGCCGCCTCGATGACGTCCCAGCGGAGCATTGGCTCGCCGCCGGCGAGCAGGATGAAGCTGACGCCCAGCTCCTCCGCCTCGCGAAACACCCTGAGCCATTCCTCACCCGTGAGCTGCTGCACCGGCTCGGCGTCCACCGTCGCCTCGTTGCAGCGGGAGTAGCAGCCCGCGCAGTGCAGGTTGCAGCGGCTGGTGATGCTGGCAATGAGAAACGGCGGAATGTGCTCGCCCTCTTCGGCAAGGCGCAGCCGCGTTTTCGTCGCCTTGCGGCTCGCGGCGGCGAACTTGACCATGAACGCGCTCTCGCGCGGGTCCTTCACCGTTGCTTTCAGCGTGTCCGCGACGATCTTCTCCACGCCCTTGGCGATATGTGCCTCCAGATCAATCTTTTCTGCCATGACGGTACTCCTATCCAGCAATCTCGCGGGCAAACTTTTTTACGGCGGCAATATCCGCGCCGTCCGGCTTGCCCCTGTGGAGCGCCTTGAAGCTGCCCTTGCAGTGGAACTCGCGCTCTGAAAGCGACAAACCGGCGTCGGCGGCGAGCTTCTTCATCTGTCCGTAGGTGGATTCGATGAGCGCCGCCGTGCTGACGTTGACCAACTGCCCGATCCGCGCGCCGGGGCTTTTCAGGAACTGCTTGACCTTGCCGTCCACGCCCGCCCAATAGACGCTGTTGCAGAGAAAAAGGACGTCCGTATCCTCCTCCAGCGGCGTGTCGATGCTTTTGGCTTCCACGCCAAGCTCGGCGGCGATTGCGTCCGCCAGCTTCTTTGTGTTACCGGTCTGGGTATAGTATCTAACTGCTGTTTTCACGGGTACTCCTCCCTTTTTCTGCTTATGTCTTCCATTCCTTCAGGTCCTTCAGCTCCTCATAGAGCCGCAGGTAGCTTTCGTGCCGCCCTCTGACGATCTGCCCGGCGCGCACGGCTTCCAGCACGGCGCAGCCCTTTTCCCTGGTGTGGCTGCACCCGACAAAACGGCAGCCGTCCCGATACGGCGCAAAGTCCGGAAAGGTCTCCGGCAGGCGCTGCTTGAGCGCCAGACTGAGCGTGTCGGCGTCAAAGGACGAGAAGCCCGGCGTGTCGATCAATGCGGCGTCGTTCGCGAGACGGAACAGCTCTACATGCCGCGTCGTATGCTTGCCGCGCCCCAGCGCCCGGCTGACCTCCCCCACCCGCAGGGCAAGCGTCGGGTCGAGGGCGTTGAGGATGCTGGACTTCCCCACGCCGGAATTGCCTGTAAAGGCGTTTTGCTTGTAGGATAGCGCGTTTCTCAGTGTTTCCATGCCCTCGCCGGTGGCAGCGCTGACACGGCAGACCGGAAACCCGGCGCGCGTGTAGTATTCCGCAAGCTCCCGTCCGTCCGCAAGGTCGCATTTGTTGATGCACACCAGAACCGAGCAGTCCTTGAGCGCGGCAATGGCGGTCATGCGGTCGATGAGATACGGCTCCGTGCGCGGGATCGCCTCGGTCGCCACGATGACGAGCTGGTCAATGTTCGCCACCGCCGGGCGGTCAAAGGCGTTGCGCCGGGGCAGGACGCGCTCGAGCACGCCCTCCCCGCCGCCCAGCGCGGTGCACTCCACCCGGTCGCCCACCAGCGGCGCGACGCCGTTTCTGCGGAACTTGCCGCGTGCGCGGCAGGCCAGGACGGCCTCGGGCGTGTCTACATAATAGAAGCCGCTGAGCGCCTTGCAGATGCGCCCGGTCACGGTTCTTCCTCCGTCTGCTCCTGCGTTTCAGCGGTCTCCCGCGCCTCTTCCTCATCCGCCGTCGGCTCCGCGACGGTCGGCTCATCCGGCTCCTGCGGCTCGTCCGGCTCGTCCGGAACATTCGGCTCATCCGGCTCGACAGGCTCCGCGCCGAGGCTGACGACCAGCTTGATCGAGCTTCCCTGCTCGACCTTGGTAGAGGGCGGAACGCTCTGGCTGATGACATGGTCCACGGGGACTGTGTCGTCGTAGGCGTACTCGATCAGGCAAACCAAGCCGAGGTCGCTGACCATCTGCTGCGCCTGCGTCAACGGGATGCTTGTCAGTCCCGGCAGCGTCGCCGTCGGCGTTTGGGGGCCCTTGCTGAGCACCAGCATCACCACGTCGCCCTCTTGCAGGCGCTCGCCCGGCGCGGGGTTGCTGCGGATGACATATCCGGCGGAGACGGAGCTGCTGTACTCCTCTTCGGAGACGTTGACCTCAAGATTCAGCCCCAGCTCGCGAAGCATGATCTTCGCGGCGCGATGCTCCTGATTGATGACGTTCGGCATCTCGCCGGACTTGACGCCCGTGCTGACAAAGACGGAGATGTCGTGATTCTCACGCACAATGCGTCCTGCGGCAGGCGTCTGCTCGATGATTTTTCCGGCGGCATACTCGGAGCTGGCGCGCTGACCGACGACGACGATGCGGAACACGTCGCGGATCTCCTCGTCCAGCTCCGCCTCCTCGACGCTCCTTCCGACGAGCTTCGGCACCTCAAACTCGGTCTTGACCGGCTCGGCGTGATCGATGCTGCCCAGCACAAAGCGCCACAGCCCAGCCACCGCCACCAGCGCCACCGCAACGATGGCTGTGACCAGCAGCGCTTTCGGCAGCGTGCTCCGGGGCTGCTCCGTCTCGTCGTCCGGCTCAGGTTCATCCTCCCGCGTGAGGCGGGTGGTGACGCTCTTTACCTTGGACACGGGCAAGTGCTGCGTCGGTTCCTTCGCGTTCCGCTCATGCAGCTCCTCGATGGTAAAGCCGAGGGTCGTGTCCGGGTTCTTGCGGAACGCCTCCAAATCGTCGATCATCGCTTCTGCCGAGGCGTAGCGCCGATCAATGCTGCTCGCCATCGCCTTCATACAGATATTCTCCAGCGCCTGCGGCAGGGTCGGGTCGATCTCGCAGGGCGAGAGCGGCACGGAGCTGAGGTGCTGGATGGCGACGGACACGGCGCTGTCCCCCTCAAAGGGCAGGCGGTTTGTGAGCATTTCGTAGAGCACGACGCCCGCTGAATAGATATCCGAGCGCGCGTCCGTGCGGTCGCCCTTCGCCTGCTCCGGCGAGATATAGTGTACCGAGCCAAGCGCCTCCTGCGTCATGGTCTGCTTGGCGGCGCTCTCGAGCTGGGCGATGCCGAAGTCGGCGATCTTGACGCTGCCGTCGCGCAGGATCATGATGTTTTGCGGCTTGATATCGCGGTGGATGATGCCGCGTGAATGCGCATGGCTGAGACCGCGCATGATCTGGGTGATAAAGTGCAGCGCCTCGCGCCAGTTGAGCTTGCCGCGCCGCTCCATATACTGCTTGAGGGTGATGCCCTCGATCAGCTCCATGACGATATACTCCGTCTCGCCCCGGGACACGTCGTACACCGAGACAATGTTCGGATGGGACAGCATGGCGACCGCCTGCGCCTCGTCGCGGAAGCGGCGGCGAAACTCCGCGTCCTCCGCGAGGTCGCTGCGCAGAATCTTGATCGCCACGGCGCGATTCAGGCGCCGATCCGTCGCCCGGTAGACCATTGCCATACCGCCGCGTCCAAGCACATCGGTGATTTCGTAGCGGTTGTCGAGGATTTTTCCCAGCATGTTATCCATCCGTGCGCACCTCCTCTGCGTCGCTGCGGATCAGCACAGCGGTAACGTTGTCGGGCGCGCCCCGGCTCCTGGCGAGCTCAAGCAGCCGCGCAAGCGCGGCGTCGCCGTCCGGCGTCGAGTGCACGATCTCCAGCAGCTCCCGATCCAGCGCGGTTCCGGTCACGCCGTCCGTGCACAGGAGCAGACAGTCCCCGCGCTTCAGCGGGACGACATAGGTGTCACAGGCGATGTCCGGCTCCGGTCCCAGCGCGCGGGTGATGAGGTTGCGGTTGGGATGCGTGCGCGCCTGCTCGGGCGTGATCTCCCCGGAGGCGAGCATCTCCTCCACGACGGAATGGTCATGCGTGACGCGGCGGATGCCGCCCGCGCCGATGTGATAGGCGCGGCTGTCGCCCACGTTTGCGACCACCGCCACCTCGCTGGAAACCACGGCGGATACCAAAGTGGTGCCCATGCCCCGGTAGTCCTCGGACGTAAGCGAGCGTTCAAACACCGCGCGGTTTGCGAGGCGGACACAGTCGCGCTGCATGGCGCGCACCTGCTCCACCGTCATCGCCGGCTGCGTCAGCTCGTGCAGCGCGTCCATAAAGGTCGAGACCGCCAGCGTGCTGGCCAGCCGGCCGCCGCTGACGCCGCCCATACCGTCACAGACCACTGCGACGATAGAATGCGGCGCGCCGAAGGTCTCAATGGCGAAGGTATCCTGGTTTTCGCGGCGCTTGAGTCCCACATCCGTGACGCCCCATGCCTTCATGCCTGCTCTCCCCTTTCCCTGTTGGCTTCCTCCTGCGCCTTTCGCCGAAGCTGGCCGCAGGAGGCGTCAATATCGCCGCCGAGACTGCGGCGCACGGTCGCCGTGACCCCGTGCGATTCCAGACGATTTTGAAACGCGGCGATACGGCGGCTCGGCTTGAATGCGCTCTCCACCACATCGTTGAGCGGAATCAGGTTGACGTGGCCCGGCATCCCCTTGATCCTGCGCGCGAGCAGGTCAGCCTGCGCGTCGCTGTCGTTCACGCCGTCGATCATGGCGTATTCAAAGGAAATGCGCCGCCCCGTTCTGCGGAAATAGCGGTGGCAGGCGTCAAACAGCTCCTCCACGTCGTAGGCGTTGTTCACCGGCATAATGCGCGAGCGCGTCTCGCTGTCGGGCGCGTGTAGGGAGACGGACAGCGTCAGCTGCAAGCCCAGCTCCGCCAGCCGGTCAATGCCCGGCACCACGCCGCAGGTGGACAGCGAGATATGGCGCATTCCGATGTTCAGCCCCTCCGGGCTGTTGACAAGGTCAAGAAAGCGCAGAACGTTGTCGAGGTTGTCCGTCGGCTCGCCGATGCCCATGAGCACGATGTTGGAAATCTCCCGACCGGAGTCCAGCTGCGTGAAGAGCACCTGATCGAGCATTTCGGACGGCACAAGGTCGCGCACCCGGCCCGCAACGGTGGAAGCGCAGAATTTGCATCCCATGCGGCAGCCCACCTGCGTGGAGATGCAGACGGTATTGCCGTGGCGGTACGACATGAGCACCGATTCAATGCAGTTGCCGTCCCCCAGCTCCCAGAGGTATTTGATGGTCCCGTCGAGGCGGGAGACCTGCTTGCGCGCGACCTTGGGCGCGGTGATTTCGTAACGCTCCGCGAGCTTCCGGCGCAGGGGCTTGGAAAGGTTGCTCATCTGCCCGAAATCCGTCACGCCCCGGTGCAGCCAGGAATAGACCTGCGCGCCCCGGAAGGACGCCTCCCCAAGCGTCTTCAAGTCCTCTGTCAGTTCGTTCAGCGTCATGCTTTTGATGTCCTTCATGCTTCTTTTCTCAGCTTTGCGATATAGAATCCGTCAGTATCGTGACGGTGCGGCAGCAGCGTAATATGTCCCGCCGTCGTTCCGATCGGCAGCGCAAACGCCTCGTAGCGGAACGCGCCGTGATTCGCGAGAAAGCCATCGGTCACGGCTTCGTTCTCCTCCGGCAGTACGGTGCAGATCGAGTAGACCAGCGCGCCGCCCGGACGCACATAGCGCGCGGCGTTGGCAAGAATCGCCCGCTGTATCTCCGGCAGCTCCTCCAGCGGCGCCGCCGGCTTATAGCGGATATCCGGTTTTTTTCGGATGATTCCAAGCCCGGAGCAGGGCACGTCGCAGAGCACCACGTCAAAGGCGTCCTCCCATTCGGGGCGGAACACGCGCCCGTCCGCCGCGCAGGTCTCAATGATCTCGACGCCGAGGCGCTCCGCGCCGCTGTGGATGCGCTTGAGCTTGTTCTCATACCGGTCGCAGGCGACGATCCTGCCCCGGTTTTTCATGGCAAAGGCGGCGGAGAACGATTTCCCGCCCGGCGCGGCGCAAACGTCCATCACGTTCATTCCCGGCTGTACCCCGGCGACAAACGAGACGAGCCATGCCGCCGCGTCCTGCACGAGGAACGCGCCCCGATAGAACGCGGGCAGCGTGGAGAGATCGCCCGCGCCCGTCAGCTCCACACAGTCCGGCGCCCACGAGTGCGGCTTCGCGTCGATCCCGGCGCGGCGCAGCTCGTCGAGCAGCGCGTCCCGCGTGGTTCTGAGCGGGTTGACCTGCGCCGTGACGGGCGCGACGACGTTGTCGGCGCGCAGGAAAGCCGCCGCCTCGTCCGCGCCGAGAACGGCGGTCAGTTTTTTCACCAGCCACAAGGGGTGGCTGGTTTCGACGCTCAGGCGCTCCATCGGGTCGCGCGGCAGCGCGGTCAGATGGTCCTTTTCCTGAGACAGCCTGCGCAGCACGGCGTTGACCAGCCCTGCCGCCGCGCCGCGACGGTTTGCCCTCGCCAGCTCCACTGCCTCGCTGACAGCGGCATGGTCGGGAACCTTATCGAGAAACAGAATCTGGTACGCCCCAATGCGCAGGATATCGGGCAGCGGATGCTGCAAATGATCGATCCGCTGGGCGCAGCAGGCGGCAAGACGGTAGTCGAGCAGGATGCGGTTTTGCAGCACGCCGTAGACAATGCGGCTGGCGAGCGCGGCGTCCACCGTGCGCGGATTCTCGCGGGACAGCTCCGCCGAGAGCGCCGCGTCCGCCCACGCATCATTTTTGCGGCAGGCGGTCAGCACCCGCAGGGCGACGGCACGCGCGCTCATGCGAGCACCGTGCCCGGTACGACACGCCTTCCGTTCAGCCACGCGCTCGCCGTCATGCGCTTTCCGCCCTCGTACTGCACCTCGGTGACGACGACGCTTTTCCCGTCGCCGCAGGCGCACGCAATCCCCTGCTTTGCCGCCCGGCGCGTACCGGGCACGTCCTCGGTCTCGCCGCCGCGCAGGGCGTGCCAGACCTTCGCTCGCCCGCCGTCCAGCGTCATCGTCGCGCAGGGCCACGGCACGAGCGCGCGTATCTGGTTGACGATCTCCTCCGCGCTCCCGCCCCAGTCGATGGGCGACATCTCGCGGGAAAGCATGGCGGCGTAGGTTGCGTCCGCGTCGTTCTGCGGAATGCGCGTCGCGGTGCCGTCCGCGATGGCGGGAATGGTCTCGCAGAGCAGGTCCGCCCCGATCACCGCGAGGCGCGCGAACAATTGCTCGGCGTCCTCGTCCGGGTCGATGGGCGTGGAGCGGGCGGAGATGATGTCGCCCGCGTCCAGCTTTTTCGCCATGTGCATGATCGTAACGCCGGTCTCGCGCTCGCCGTTGAGGATGGCGCGGTTGATCGGCGCAGCGCCCCGGTACTTCGGCAGGAGCGAGCCGTGGACGTTGACGCTGCCCAGTGCTGGCACATTCAGAACGCTCTCCGGGAGGATCTGACCATAGGCGGCAACGACCGTCAGCTCCGGGCGGAGGTCCCGCAGCAGCGCGAGCGCCGCCGGATCGCGCAGGGACGCGGGCTGGAAGACCGGCAAACCAATGGACAAGGCAAAGTCCTTGACAGGCGGCACTGTCAGCTTCTTGCGATTCCCAGGCTTGTCCGGCTGTGTGAAAACGCCGATGATCTCGTGCCCATCCTCCGCCAGGCGGCGGAGCGACGCGACGGCAAAGTCCGGCGTACCCATAAAGACGAGTTTCATTCGTCCTCCTCAAACTGCTCCGGGTGGTCCTTGATGTACTGCTCAACCTCCTCGTCGGTGAGCAGGTGATCGCAGTGCTCGGTGTACAGGTGCCCGTCCAGATGCTCGATCTCGTGGCAGAGGCAGCGCGCGGTCAGGTCCTCATCCTCGATCTCAAACTCGTCGCCAAAGCGGTCCTGCGCGCGGACGCGCACGGTGTAGGGGCGGGTAACGATGCCGAAGCGTCCGGGAATGCTCAGGCAACCCTCCAGCCCCGTCTGCTCGCCCTCCTCGAAAATGATCTCGGGGTTGATGAGCTCGATGATCTCGCCCTCGCTGTCCTCGACGATACAGACGCGGCGCAGGATGCCGACCTGCGGCGCGGCGAGGCCGATGCCGCCGGATTCCTCCAGCGTCTCCGCCATGTCGTCCAGCAGGGTATGCAGCCGCGTATTGAAGTCAGTCACAAGGCGGCACTTTTTTTCGAGGATGGGGTCTCCCCGCTCTACTATTTTACGAATCGCCATAGTTTTTCTCCCTTTATTATGATAACCAAATCAGCCGATTGCAAAAAGGCAAAATCGACCGCCGTCTGACAGGCTCAGTCTGCTGCATTGCAGTCGGCAAACACGTCGAGACTGCGGTTTTCGCTGTGCCGATGAAAGGCAAGCAGGAACTCGCCGACCAGACGCCGCAGCTCGCCGGTGTTTTTGGCGGCGAGGAACACGCGGTACCGGTAGCGGTTGTTCACCTTGACGACGGGCGCGCCCGCCGGACCAAGCACCTCGGCATCCCAGCAGAGCCGTCCAAGCTCTGCGCGCAGCGCGTCGCGCAGGGCGGTCGCCGCGCGAAGAACCTGCCCCTCGTCCGCCCCCGTCACGGTCAACGTGATGAGGTCGCCGAAGGGCGGATAGCGCCGCAGCGCGCGCATCCGAATCTCGCTTCGGTAAAACGCCTCGTAGTCCTGCGCGGCGGCGGCACGGATCACGTCGTTGTCGGGCGTGTAGGTCTGGATGACCGCTCGGCCGCGCTTACCGCCGCGTCCCGCGCGTCCCACGACCTGAGACAGCAGGCTGAACGTCCGCTCCCCCGCGCGGAAGTGATCCACATAAAGCGACAAGTCCGCCGCCAGCACGCCGACGAGCGTGACGTTCTCGAAATCCAGCCCCTTGGCGACCATCTGGGTGCCGATGAGGATGGGGGTTCGTTCGGCTTCAAAACGGCGCAGCAGGGTCTCGTGCGCGTGGGTCGCGCCGACAGTGTCGGCGTCCATGCGCAGGATGCCGACGCCCGGAAAGGTCTCGGACAGCTCCTGCTCCACCTTCTGCGTTCCCACGCCCAGCGGACGCATGGGCGCGCCGCAATCGGGACAGCGCTCATAGGCCGGGCGTGAAAACCCGCAGTAGTGGCACATCAGGCGGCGGTTCGCGGAGTGATAGGTCAGCGGCACGCTGCATCGGGGGCATTCGGGCGCCGCGCCGCATTCGCCGCACAGCAGCATCCGCGCGCTGCCGCGCCGGTTGAGAAACAGGATGCTCTGCTCCCCGCGCCGAAGGTTGTCTGCCAGCTCCGTGCGCAGCGGTTCGCTCAAGACGCCGTCGTTCCCGGCGCGCAGCTCCTGCCGCATATCCACGATGTTGACGGAGGGCAGGTCGTGTTCGTTGTATCTTCTGTAAAGGTGAAATGCTTGATATCGTCCTGTTTTTGCGTAGTACGCGGACTCCACAGTCGGCGTCGCGGAGCCGAGCAGGAGCAGCGCGCCGTGCCGGGCGCAGCGAAACTGCGCAATGTCGCGCGTGTGGTATCGAGGTGCGTTTTCGGAGGTATAGGTGCCCTCCTGCTCCTCGTCCATAATAAGGACGCCAAGGTTTTGCAGCGGCGCGAACACTGCCGAGCGCGTGCCGAGCACAACCTTGACCTCGCCGCGCCGGATGCGCTTCCACTGGTCGTAGCGCTCCGTCAGGCGCAGGGCGCTGTGGAGCATGGCGACCTCGTTGCCGAAGCAGGCGGTGAACTTCGCCATCATCTGCGGCGTCAGCGCGATCTCCGGCACGAGCAAAAGCGCCGTTCTGCCGCGCGCAAGCGTCTCTTCAATGAGGCGAATGTAGACCTGCGTCTTGCCGCTGGCGGTCACGCCGTGCAGCAGCGCGACGTGCGCCGAACCGCTCCGCGCGAGCGCGTCCAGCCCGTCGAAGGCGGCCTGCTGCTCCTCGTTGAGAACGATCGGCGGCATGGTTGCCGCCTGGTAACTTGGCACGCGGAGAACCTCCAGCTCCGTGAAGCGGAGGACGCCGTCCTTTTCCATTCTGCGGAGGGTCTGCGCGGTCGCGCCGGTGTAGTAGTATACGTCGGTGTTGGGCAGCGCGCCCTGCGCGCACAGCAGCTCCACCACCGCGCGGCGCACAGTGGCGTTCTTCTGCTTTGACGCCGCCGCCTTGGCGCTCTCACTGTCCACGGCGAGGGAGACCATGCGCACCCGCTTGTCGCTGACCGTGCGCGCGGCGGTCTTCTCGACCTCAACGAGCGCCCTGTCCCGCAGGGTCTTAAGCGCATTCGCCGCCGCGTCGCCACAGACTCTGGCAAGCGCCTCCATGCTCGCCTTTCCCGTCGCCGCCAGCTCGCGCAGGATCGCCGCCTCCGTGCTCTCGGGCGGAACGGCGGCAAGCGCGGATTCCGCGTCCAGCCCGTCGGCAATTCGCCAAAGCTCCGTATAGCGGAACCACACGCCGGAGGGCAGGATCGTTCGAATGGCGTCGTAATAGGTGCAGAAGTACCGCGCCTTCATCCAGCGGACAAGGCGCAGCAGTTCTCCGTCCATCAGCGGCGCGTCGTCGAGCACGGCGTCGATGGGCTTGAACGAGGGCTCCGGCTCGCCCCGGGTCAGCTCCAGCACGAAGCCCTCGCCGCGCCGGTTGCCGCGCCCGAAGGGCACGGTGACGCGCATTCCGGCGCGCACCGCGCCGAGCAGCGGCTCGGGGACCCGGTAGGTATAGGCGCGGTCGGCGGCATAGGGTACGCCGCTGACCGCGACACGCGCAAGCTCCGTCAACGTCTGATCGTGATGTCCACGTCGGCGGCGCTGAGCTTGCCGTCAGCCACCTCGTTGAGGGCGATGGTGACGGGCTTCACATCCAGCGGCTCGCCGCTCTCGTCGGCAGCCTCGGCAATTTGCCGGGCGCGCCGCGCGACGACGTTGACGAGCAGGTAGCGGTTGGGCACGCTCTCGTTGAGCTTGTACATGGCGGGATAGAGCATCATAACAGGTTCCTTCTTTCTTAAAATCAGCGAGATGACAGGGATGTACGTGTGGGTGTTTCAGCGCCTGATTCGTTCAGTATATCCATGCGGTCGGCAGGCTTGCAGTGCTCTGCCAGCATGATGGCGTTGATCTCACGCACCGCGTTTTCCACGGTGTCGTTGATGACAAAGTAGTCGTAGACGCCGGCGGTTTGCAGCTCGGTCCTGGCGCGGAGCAGGCGCTTCTGCACCTTGTCCGGGCTGTCCGTGCCCCGCTCAACGAGGCGGCGCTCCAGCTCCTGCCACGACGGCGGGGCAATGAAGATGCGCACGGTCTCCGGGCGCTTCGCCGCGACCTGGAGCGCGCCCTGCACCTCAATGTCAAGGATAACGTCCTTGCCCTCGTCCATCGCGCGGTCCACGAGCTTCTTCGGCGTGCCGTAGAAGCTGCCGACGTATTCTGCATATTCGAGCAGCGCGTCCGCCTCGATCAGCTCCCGAAAGCGCGCTGCGGAGAGGAAGTGGTAGTGGACGCCGTCCACCTCCCCCTCGCGCGGCGAGCGCGTGGTGGCGGAGACGGAGAAGTACAGATCGTCCCGCCCCTGAAACAGCTCATGGAGCACCGTGCTTTTCCCAACGCCGGAGGGTCCGGAAATAATGAAAGTCTTTCCTCTCTGCATAGCTTAATCCTCCATGTGCAGACCACCCAGCACCTCGATTCCGGTACGGGATATGATTTTATCCGCCGGGATGGCGGAGAGCACGACATGGTCGCTGTCCATGACGAATACGGCTGCGGTTTTCCTGCCGTAGGTGGCGTCGATGAGCATCCCGCGCTCGCGGGACTCCTGAATCAGGCGCTTGATGGGCGCGGAGTCCGGCGAGACCACTGCGAGCATCCGCTCGGCGGAGACCATGTTGCCGAAGCCAATGTTGATGAGCTGCATGCCGTCCCCCTCATTCGATGTTCTGCACCTGCTCGCGGATCTTCTCGACCTCCGCCTTGAGCGCTACAACCACGCGGGCAATGTCCACGTCGTTGCACTTCGAGCCGACGGTGTTGCTCTCGCGGTTGACCTCCTGAATGAGAAAATCCATCTTGCGGCCCATCGGCTCGTCGGATGCGAGCATCGAACGAAGCTGGGACACATGGCTGCGCAGGCGCACGGTCTCCTCGTCCACAGCGATCTTGTCGGCGTAAATCGCCGCCTCGGTGAGAATACGCGACTCGTCGATCGTGGTGCTTTGCAGCGCCTCCTGCATCCGCGCGGTCAGCTTCTCGCGGTACTCGCGCACCGTCTCCGGCGAGCGCTGTTCGACCTTGCCGGTCAGTGCCTCGATTTCGGTCAGGCGCGCGCCGATATCCTCCGCCAGCTTCTCGCCCTCGACGGCGCGCATGGCGTTGAATGCAGCGAGCGCCTCGTCCGCAACGGCGCAGACGTCCGCCTGCAGGCTCTCCAAATCCTCCTCCGCCTTGGTGACGGTCAGCACGTCGGGAAAACGCGCCACGTCTGCGGCGGAGTATTCCCCGCGCATTGACGCGCCGCCCAGCGAGACGATGGTTTGCAGCGCCGCAAGGTACGACGCCGCCAGCGGTTCGTTGACACTGACGACGGTAGCGTCCGCGCCGGCGGCGTCGATGCTGATGAAGACGTCCACCTTGCCGCGCGAGACGGCGCTCTGGACGCGGCGCTTGACCGCGTCCTCAGTGAAGATATACGCGCGCGGCAGCTTGACCGTCACGTCGAGGTAACGGTTGTTGACGCCGCGCACCTCAACGGTGATATCGCGCCCGTTTCGGGTTTCTCTTGCCCGGCCGTAGCCGGTCATGCTCTTGACCATATCTTCTCTCTCCTCATTATATACAGCAGAATATCGGGCAGCCGGTCGCGCTGAAACAGGCATAGCCCGCGCACAGGCGCATACAGGCGTCGTCCCCGAAGGTCATCGAGCCGAAGCCGCGATAGCCGGCGGGCTGATAACCGCTGTTGTCGAACAGCTGCATCGCCTGACGGTATTCTGCGTTGTCGGGCTCCATGCGGCAGGCGGTCTGCAAATACTGCTTCGCCTCGTCCATCCACCCGCGCCGCATACACACAACGCCCATCAGGAAGCTCCATTCCGCGCCGTGCTCCTGCGCCTCGTTCAGCAGCCGCTCCGCCAGCGTGATGTCTCCGCTGTTGATCGCCGCGCGCACCCGCTGCATGAGCGGGTCGGCAGAGGAGGACCCGGCGTAAGACGACGCGCCGCCGTAGGAATAGGCGCCCTGCGGCGAGCCGTAGGCGGCCTGCGTCTTGCGCTGCTTCTGCACCTGCTCATAGGCCTCGTTGATCTCCTTCATCTTCTCCTGCGCAAGGTCGGCAAGCGGGTTGTCGTGGTAGTTGTCGGGGTGGTACTTGCGGGCAAGCTCACGGTAGGCGCGCTTAACCTCGTCGTCCGAGGCGTTGGGCGAGATGTTCAAAACTTTGTACGGATCGCTCATACCGTCTCTCCTTCTGCCGTGCGAGCGCGCCGCAGGCGCGACGGCTTGCGATATACACCCCGCAGGACCGCGCCGCCGATCCCGTAGAGACTCTCATAAAATATGCTGTCCAGCACGCTTGTCCACTCCTCCGCATCCAGCAGCGCATAGGCGCTTGCCATACGGCGGATCGAGGCGTCCAGCGTTTCGCCGAGGGCGCGGCGAGCCTCCTCGCTCAGCGTGTCGCCGTCCGTCCCATAGCGGCAGCGCAGCGGGTTGTAATTGCCGGTTTCGGCGTCCCTTTGGTAATCGTCCGCCGCGTCGACCAGGTAGATCCAGCGTCCGAGATGGTAAAAGAGCTGGGCAAAAACGCGCCGCTTCACCGCGTCCGGCTCCGCGTCCGCCAGCTTTGCCAGCAGCGCCGCAAAGGGCTCCGCCGCCCGGTCGAGCGAAGCGCACTGCTCCGCCTCGCGCGCGGCAAGCTCCGCAAGATGCGCGCGCACGGCAGCGTCGAAGTCCGCCGCGTCGGCGCGCGCCCTGCGATAGGCGCGCCGGAGCAGCAGCGCCGCGAGACGGTACGGAAGCCCCGCAAGGAAGCCGTGGTCCGCGATGTGATCCCGAAGCTGCCACCAGGCAAGCACAACGCTGTGCGACGCCGCAGCGTCCAGCGCCGCCGTCTCCTCCATCGCGCCGCAGCCCTTGCAGGGATGCGCGACACAGCGGCGGCATACGACGCGCGGCGGCGTCCCCAGGGAGAGCAGAATCGCCAGCAGCGTAAAGTCAAAGTTCAACAGGAAGCGCGCCGCAAAACCGTAGCGTCGCCCCAGCGTGCGACACAGGCCGCAATAGGCGGCGCGGAAGCGCGCACGTTCCGCATCGTTCAGCCGCTGCGAGGCGGGGCGAATGTAGCCGAACACTTCAGAACGCCCGCACAATGGAAAAGCTCATACCGCCTCTGCGCCGGACGCGCCGGTCATAGAGCACGGCGGGCACGACGCCGCAGAAAAACGCGGCGACAGACGCTGCGACGGGCACCGCTCCGCCAAAGGACGCCGTGGCAAAGTACGCGGCGAAGAACAGCGCCACGGGCAGCATATAGACCAACAGGATCACGCCGAAAAACTGACGCGAGCTGCTCTCGACCACGACCTTCTGCCCCACCTGCGCGCGGATGGGGTTGTCCGCCACCGCGCGAATGGGCGCAACGCTGCCGCCGCAGCCCGCGCACTCGTGACAATCGTGGGCGCAGGCGGACTGCCGCGCGACAACGATCACGGCGCGCCCGTCCCGTCTCAGCCGTTCCACGGTTGCGATCTGTTTCATGTGTCTGTCTCCTGTCCGGCTTCGGGCGCGGCCTCAGCCTCCGGCGTGCTGATGCGCACGGTAAGCTGGTACGTCTCCGCCGCGCCGACGTCCGCGTCGCCCTCGATGTGTATCTCGGCGGGCACGGTATACGTCCCGCTGGCGTTGGTCACGTCCGTCAGGTCTGCGATGGCGGTGACGTCGGCATCGTCGACGTTCTCCAGCTCATCCTCCACGCCGCGCAGCCGGACGTTCAGGGGCGAGGTGACGACCTCGACCGTGCGCTCGGAATCGCCGAAGTTCTCAATACCAAACTGAGTCACGGTGCGGTTGACCGTGGTCACGTCGCGGTTTTCAATGGTCAGCGTCGCCTCTGCGGCGCCGCTGAGGTTGGTCAGCCCCTCGGGAATGGGAATGGGGAACGTGAAGCTCTGCCGCTCGTCGATCTCTGTCAGGGCGACTTCGCCGAGCAGCAGCTCATCCAGCGCAGCGAGCTGGTTCGCGTCGCCGGAGAGGGTGACATACGGCACGTCGAGCGAATAGTCAAAGCTCTCCGCGCGGACGCCGGGCTCCTCAATGAAGTGCACGACCAGCGGCACCTCGGCGGCGGAGATGACGGGCATCGTCACCTGCACCGTATCGCTGGCGGAGTGGATGCTGCTGTTCTCGATCTGCACGCCGTCCTCGTCATACAGCTCGAAGGGCAGCTGCTCGTTGATCGTCGACGCGGCGTTCTCGATGTTCAGCGTTACCTGCGCGTAGCTCACGCGGGTCACTTCGCTCTGCTGTCCCCAAATCTCCAGCACGGGCGGCAGCGTCGTCACGCGCCCGGCGGCGTAACCGTCCGCCACGTTGCCGACAAGATTGACGCGAATCTCCACGTCGTTCTTGCGGAACAGGTCGCCCACGCGCACCGAAACGGTCTGCACGGTGGGGGACTTGACGGACACCTGATTCGGGCTGATGCCGGGCGGATACGCGATGGAATAGGCGATGGACTGGCTGCCCGTAGAGTTTATGGTGATGAGGTTCGCGTAGATATGCAGACGCTCCACGTCAAAATGGAACACCACGTCGCGCGGCATCGTCAGCACGAGATCAACCGTCGTATCGCCGCCGTCCAGCAGGACGAGACCCTTGTTCGCAAGCGAGGTCTCCGCGTTGAGGAATTCCACCGGAACGCCGCTGAGCGCGATGTCCACGTCGGAGGTGCTGTTGACATAATACCAGAGCGCAAAGGCCATCACGATGGAAATGAAAATATAGAAGGCGCGTCTTCGGTTACTGATCTGCATCTTCGCTCGCCTCCTCACTCTTTTTGCGCCGGAACAGGCTGCTCAGCCGGAAGCGCTCCGGCTTGCTTTCCTCTACAGCGGGTATCAGCTCGTTGGTCAGAAGCGTGTTGAGCGTCTGTGCCGTCAGGTGGCGCTTCAAAATGCCGCCGACGGCGACGGAGATCGCGCCCGTCTCCTCTGAGACGATGATGACCACAGCGTCGGAGTTTTCACTCATGCCGATGCCGGCGCGATGGCGGGTGCCGAGGTCGCGGCTGATGTTGACGTTGTGGGACAGCGGCAGGATGCAGCCCGCTGCAAGCAGGCGCCCGTCGCGCACGATGACTGCGCCGTCGTGCATCGCCGCCTTGACGAAGAAGATATTCTTCAAAAGCTGGCTGGATACCTGCGCGTCCACGATGGTGCCCGTGCGGACGATATCGTCCAGCTTGGTGCCGCGCTCAAAGACCACCAGCATCCCCGTCCGCGCGTCGGACATCTCCACGCAGGCGTCCACCGTCTGTGCGATGACGGTCTCGAGCACGCCGGTGCGCTGGACGCGGGCGAAGGGATTGAGGGAGCTGAGCTTGCTGGAGCCTACCTGTTCGAGCAGACGGCGGATCTCCGGCTGAAAGATGACGATCAGCGCCATAACGCCCCATGTCAGGATGGCGCGCAGGATCGCGTTGATCGTGTTGAGGCGGAACAGCACGCTCGCCGCCATCACCAAGAGGAACACCAGCACGCCCTTGCCAAGGTTCGCCGCGCGCGAACGCCCCACCAGAAGCAGCGCCCGATAGAGCAGATAGGCGAGCACGACGATGTCCAGCCAGTCGGTCAGCGCGATCGTTCCGACATAGCGCAGCACACCCTCAAGAATCGACGACAAGTAAGCCACCCCGTTTCATCCGAAAAAGCACAGAATCCCATAATTAATCTTATTCTAATATAAGCGCCGTCAAATTGCAACGGCGAGCGCGTGAATTTTCCGTGAATTACAGGGCCGCTTTTGGGTCACTTTGCCAGTATGCCACGCAGCGCGTTCAGAAAACCGTCGATTTCCGCCTCTGTTGTAAACGCGGAAACGCTCAGACGCACCGTGCCGCCCTCCGCCGTGCCCGCGCTTTGGTGGGCAAGCGGCGCGCAGTGGAGCCCCGCGCGCACGGCTACGCCGCGCCGCGCCAGCGCGCGCGCCAGGTCCTCGCTCTCGCGTCCGGCGACCGTAAAGGACAGCACGCCGAGCTGCCGCGCGGGATCGTCCGAGGCGTAGACCGTGACCCCATCCATTCGGCGCAGGCTTTCCGACGCGCGGCGGATGAGACGGCGCTCGTAGCGCGCGATGCGCTCCGGCGTCATGCCGCGAACGTAACGCAGCCCCGCCTCAAGACCCGCGACGCCGGGAACGTTGTGTGTGCCCGCCTCCAGACGGTCAGGCAAAAAGTCCGGCATCTCCTGTGAGAGCGAGGCGCTGCCCGTGCCGCCCTCGAGCAGGGGCTTGGCGTCCGCGCCGCACAGCAGCAGCCCCGTGCCCTGCGGTCCGTAAAGCCCCTTGTGCCCCGGCATGGCGACAAACGCCGCACCCAGCGCCGTCATGTCCAGCGCCTCCGCCCCCGCGCTCTGCGCCGCGTCCACGACCAGCGGCACGCGCATCCGGCGGCAGACGGCGGCAATCTCCTGCAGCGGCATGACGTAGCCGAAGACGTTGGACGCCGCCGTGCAGACCACCGCGTCCGCGCCGCGCCGTATTTCCTTGGAAAAGGCGCGGACACAGGAGTCGTCGTCGAAGAGCGGCGCGGCGGCGACGGCGACCTCCGCGCCCAGCGCGTGCAGCGGGCGCGTAACGGCGTTGTGCTCCCACGGAGACACGACCACCCGCCCGCCGACCGGGACGACGCTCTTGATGGCAATGTTCAGCCCATGGGTTGCGCTGGATGTGAAGACGACGTGCTCGGCGTCCGGCACGCCGAAGAGCTCCGCCGCCAGCGTGCGGGTGCGGAACAGCAGCTCCTCCGCCGCCCGCGCGCTCTCGTAGCCGCCGCGCCCGGGCGAGCTCATCGTCTGCATGGCGCGCTGCACGGCGACACGCACGGTCTGCGGCTTGCGAAAGGTCGTCGCCGCGCTGTCCAGATAAATCACGGCAGCACCTCGCGCAGCTCGCCGCCGCTGACGCGGAATACCTTTACCGGGCGCAGGTCGCTGGCGCGCAGCGCGTCGTAGGCGCGATGCAGCTTGCCCTCCCCCACCTGCAGGGTGTAGCCGCAGCCGCTGCCCGTGACCTGATTGCTCACCCGCTTCATGGTCGTACCGATTCCGACACTGGCGAGCGCGTGTGCCATTCGCTGTGCGTGTGTGACCGAACGAGCGGTGAACAGATAATGATCCATGTCGATTCCCCCTTTGCTGTATGATATGACGGGGGTGCGGAACGGGTGAAGCGGGGCGCGCGTCATACACGGACAGCAAAGAGGAAGGGCGCGCTTCCCTTCCTCTTTTGCGGATGATATTCAGCTTTTTTACCACAGCTATTTTATCACAACGTTGTCGTCACCCAGATACCGCCGCATCTCCCGCGCAAGCGAATCGCGGAGATCACAGGTCGCGCCGATCAGCTTGCCCGTGTCGGTGAGACGAATCCTGACCGGGTTCTGCGCGCCCTCAAACATATAGAGCACGCGGCGGACATGCGCCATCTGCGGGCCGTCCTTTGAGGGAAGCCGCAAATACAGCGTCTTCCCCGCCTTGTCCGCGCCCAGCCCCGGCGCCGCCTGCTTTTCGTTCAGCGGATGGGCGAAGTCGCACATCAGCTGCGGCGCCTTTTCGTCGCGCACGGACAGCCGCCCTCGCGCCAGGATCACGGAGCCGACGCGCAGATAGCTGCCGTAGTTCTCCAGGCAGCGCGCGAAGCACAGAAGCTCCATCGCGCCGCTGTTGTCCTCCAGCGTGACGTATGCCATGAGAGAGTTGTTCTTTGTCGCCTTGGTCTTGCTGGCGGTCACGACGCCGCAAAGCGTCACCTGCTGTCCATCGGCGTAGACGGTGGGGCCGCTCTCCTGCGCAAAATCATCGCGCACGCGCGCGATGCTCGCCGCGCCGGCGGCGCGCGCGGCGTCGCGGTAGGCGTCCATCGGGTGTCCGGAGAGGTAGAGCCCGGTGGTCTCCTTCTCCATGCGCATCAGCTCCACGGCAGGGAACTCCTCGATATCGGGGAGCGCCAGCGCCGACTGCTGCGGCGTATCCGCGCCGAGTCCGAAGAAGTCGATCTGCCCCTCCAGATTGGCTCGCTTGCTGTTGGCGATGCCGTCCATGACCTTCTCGAAGACCGCGAGCAGCTGCGCGCGGCGGCAGCCCATTGCGTCAAACGCGCCCGCGCGGATCAGGCTCTCGACGGCGCGCTTGTTCATATCCGCGCCGTCCATGCGCTTGCAGAAGTCCTGAAAATCGGCGAACGTGCCGTTCGCCGCGCGCTCCGCCGTCATGCGCGCGATCAGTCCGCGCCCGATGCCCTTGATGGCGGCGAGCCCGAAGCGTATGCCGCCCTCCTCCACCGTGAACCCGGCGGCGGAGCGATTTACGTCCGGCGGCAGCAGCGCAACGCCGTTGTCCTTGCACTCGCCGAAATAGTCGTTCACCTTCTCGGACACGTCCAGCACGCTGGAGAGCAGCGCCGCCATGTACTCCTTGAAAAAGTGCCGCTTGCAGTATGCCGTCTGGTACGCAACCACCGCGTAGCTGACGGCGTGCGCCTTATTGAAGGCATAGTTGGCAAAGTCGTAAATATCCTGATAAATCGCCTCGGCAACCTGCTCCGGGATGCCGTTGGCGACGCAGCCCGCTATGCCGCGCGCGCTGTCACCGTGCAGGAAGGTCTGGCGCTCCTTCTCCACGTCCTTCGCTTTCTTCTTGCTCATGGCGCGGCGGATCATGTCCGCCTGTCCCAGCGAATACCCCGCGAGGCGGCGGAAAATTTCAATGACCTGCTCCTGATAGACGATGCAGCCGTAGGTGACGGAGAGGATCGGCTCAAGCGAGGGGTGCGCATAGGTCACGAGCTTGGGATCGTGCTTGCAGGCGATGAAGCGCGGAATCGAGTCCATCGGTCCCGGACGGTAAAGCGCGATGATGGCGGTCAGATCCTCAACGTTGGAGGGCTTGAGCCCGACGCACACGCCCGTCATCCCGGCGGATTCCAGCTGGAAGACGCCCGAAGTCTTGCCCTGCTGCAGCATCTCATAGGTCTCCGGGTCGTTGTCCGGGATGGAAGCAAGCGTAAAGGAAGGTTCCTTGCGCTGTATCATTTTCACCGCGTCGTCAAGGATCGTCAGGTTGCGCAGGCCGAGAAAATCCATCTTGAGAAGCCCCAGCTCCTCCAGCGTGACCATCGTGTACTGGCAGACGATGGTATCGTCATTGCGCGCCAGCGGCACATAATTGACCACCGGCTCCTTTGTAATGACCACGCCCGCCGCGTGGGTCGAGGCATGGCGCGGCATTCCCTCCAGCGAGCGAGCGGTGTCGATCAGGCGTTTGATCTGTTCATCCTGCTCGTACTTTTCGCGCAGCTCGCGCGAGAAGCGCAGCGCATCGTCCAGCGTGATGTGCAGCGCGGCGGGCACCAGCTTGGCAATCACGTCGCAGTCGGCGTAGGTCATATTCAGCGCGCGGCCTACATCGCGGATGACGCCGCGCGCCGCCATCGTGCCGAAGGTGACGATCTGCGCCACATGGTCGTCGCCGTATTTGCCTCGCACATAGTCCACAACCTCGCCGCGGCGGGTGTCGCCGAAGTCCATGTCAATATCCGGCATGGACACGCGCTCGGGGTTCAGAAAGCGCTCAAAATACAGCGCATACTGCATCGGGTCGATGTCCGTGATGTGCAGGCAGTAGGACACCATGCTCCCCGCCGCGCTGCCGCGCCCGGGACCGACCGGGATGCCAGCGCCCTTGGCATAGCGCACGAAGTCGGAGACGATGAGAAAATAGTCCGTGAAGCCCATCTTCTCGATCATGTTCTGCTCGTATTCAAGCTGTGCGCGGTATTCCGGCGTGCCGTCGCCGTAGCGCTCGGCAAAGCCCTCGCCGCAGAGCTTTTTGAGGTAGGAATAGCTGTCGTACCCCTCCGGCAGCTTGAACTCCGGCAGGTGGTACTTGCCGAAGGTAAACGAAAGGTTGCACATCTCCGCGATCTTTCCAGTGTTCTCCACCGCCTCGGGGTAGTCGGGAAACAGCGCCGCCATCTCCTCCGTGGAGCGGAGGTAAAAGCTCTGCGGCTCGTAGCGCATTCGGTTCTCATCGTCCACGGTCTTGCCGGTCTGAATGCACAGCAGCACGTCATGCGCCGCCGCGTCCTCACGGCGCAGATAATGCGCGTCGTTCGTCACGACCAGCGGCAACCCCGTCTCCTCGTGCAGCCGCAGGATGCCCCGGTTGACGGTCACCTGCTCGCGGATGCCGTGATCCTGCAATTCGAGGTAAAAATGATCGGGACCGAATATCTCGGATAGTGTTAAGGCATATTCCTTTGCACCATTGTAATTTCCGGCTCTCAGGCAACGCGGTATCTCGCCCGCAAGGCAGGCGGACAGCGCGATGAGCCCCTCGTGACGCTCGCGCAGAAGGTCAAGGTCGACGCGCGGCTTGATGTAAAAGCCCTCGATGTGCGCCATCGAAACCATGTAGGAGAGGTTGCGGTAGCCGGTTTCGTTCTCGCAAAGCAGGACGAGGTGGCGCGCCTCGGCGTCAAATTCATGAATTTTGTCAAACCGCGTGCGCGGCGCGACGTAAACCTCGCAGCCGATGATCGGCTTGACACCCTCCGCCAGGCAGGCGCGATAAAAGTCGATCACGCCGTACATGACGCCGTGATCGGTGATGGCGCAGGCGTCCTGCCCCATGGACTTCACCAGCTTGGGCAGGTCACGGATGCGGCAGGCTCCGTCGAGCAGGCTGTATTCGGTGTGGACATGAAGATGGGCAAAGGACATCGGTATCCTCCGTTACGCTTCCTCTTTCAGCATTTCCTCGACAAGCTCGACCGCCGTGACAATCATCACGCCGCAGTGGTTCGTAAGCCCCAGGGCACGCACGGTCTCGCTCGTCTCTTCCTTCTGGTTTTTCAGCAGCTCGCGGCAGCGCACCGCGTCAAAGCGCTCGGCAAAGCGCTGCTGCACCGCGCGCGCACGGGCGGCGGCCTTCTTCTTCGCGGGAACGGGGTCGCTCATGTCGCCGCCGGAGATGAGGTCGAGCGCAAGGATCGCGCCGGTGATCGCGCCGCACAGCTCTCCCGTGCCCGCGCCGCTGCCGAAACCGGCGCCGAGGCGAAGCGCGGCGTCCTCCGGAATGTCAAAGCGGTCGGCAAACGCCGCCAGCACGCTCTGACAGCAGTTGTAGCCCTTCTCATGGGCGTTGTTGGCAAGCTCCAAACGATTCATGGCACATTCTCCTTTGCAAGCTGCATCAGCTTTCTCATGCGGTGGTTGAGGCAGGACTTGGTCAGCGGCGGGTCAAAGCTCTGCGCCAGCTCATTGAGCGACAGCTCCGGCTGAAGCAGCCGCGCCACCGCCGCCTCCTGAAGCTCCGGAGACAGCGTTTTCAGCACGCCCGCGTCGGTCAGCCTCGTCAGCGCCTCCACCTGCGCCGCCGACGCCGCGACGGACTTCTCCACGTTGGCGGCGTCGCAGTTCACGCGGCGGTTGACGGTGTTGCGCATGGATTTTTCGATCTTCGCCGACATCAGCGCCGTCGCCGCCGCAGGCGCGCCGAGCAGGGTCAGCAGATCCTCGATGGTTTCGCTCTGTTTAAAATACGTGACGGTGTTGCCGCTGCGCACAACGTCCTTCGCCTCGAAGCCCATGTCCCGCAGCAGTGCCCGCGCCTCCCGCGCCACCTGCATATGCGCCGTCGTCAGCTCCAGATGGTAGCGCTTGTGCGGATCGGTGACGCTGCCCCCCGCAAGGAACGCACCGCGCAGGAACGCGCAGCGGCAATGCTCCTCCTCTAGCAGGGCGTAGTTGACGTGCAGGGCGAAATGCTGCCCCATATCGTAGCCCAGCGCCTGCCAGACGCGCGCGAGCTTGTCCGCGTCGGTCAGGCGGAAAATATATTTCCCCGCTGCGCCGTTCTCCGGCGCAACGTCAAAGCGGACGCCGAACGCCTTCTGGAACAGCTTGGGCAGGCGGCGGGCGAAATCCCCGCTCTCGGTGACGATGCGCGCCTCGCCGGCGGAGAAGCCGCCCGCGTAGAGCAGCACGCCGCAGCTCTCCGCCAGCGCACAGCACTTGCGCGTAAGCGGCGTTTTGCACAGCTCCCGTTTCACATCTGCGGCAAAGGACACGCTCTCACCTCTTAACTGTGTGTATAATCTCTTCTGGTCATGTCTCGATGGTTCTCGCTGGTGGGATAACCTATGCGGGCGATGCGCTCCGCCAACTCGTGCGCGATGGCGACGCTGCGGTGCCGCCCTCCTGTGCAGCCGATGGCCACGAACAGCGTTGTCTTCCCCTCCTCGCTGTAGCGCGGCAGCAGAAAGCGGAACAGCTCCTCGAGCTTGTCCAAAAACGCCGTCGTCTGCGCGAAGGAGAACACATAATCGCGCACCGGCGCGTCAACGCCGGTCAGGTCGCGCAGCTCGGAAAGATAGAAGGGGTTCGGCATAAAGCGCACGTCAAACACAAGGTCAGCCTCCTGCGGGAGACCGTGCTTATAGCCGAAGGAGCAGACGTTGACGGTGAGCGGACGCCCTTTCGTCTTGTCGCCGAAGAGGCTGAACAGCTCGCTGCTGAGCTTGGAGGCGGGCATCCGCGTCGTGTCGATCACGAAATCCGCCCGCTCGCGCAGCGGGCACAGCAGCGCCTCCTCGCGCGCCGCCGCCTCCTCGATGCTCTCACCCTCGCGCTGGAGCGGGTGGGTGCGCCTCGTCTCCTTGTAGCGGCGCACGATCGTGTCCCGCTCCGCGCTGAGAAACAGCATACGGCACCTCACGCCCATCAGGCGCAGCCGCTCGATGCTCTGCGGGATGGAGGGAAAGTCCTCGCTGCCCGCGCGGATGTCGCTCACGAGCGCAACGCGGTCAAAGCGCGCGCCGCTCCCGGCGCAGAAGCCGGCGAGCGAATAGATCATCTTCGCGGGGATGTTGTCCACCGTGTAGTAGCCAAAATCCTCCAAATACCTTGCGGCGTGGCTCTTTCCCGCGCCGGACAGCCCGGTAATTATCAGCAGTTCCATGCTCTTTCTCCTAGCGGACGATCCGCACCTCCGGCTCCAGCGTCACACCCGTGGCGGAGAAAACCGTCTTTTGTATCTGTTCCATCAGCGCAAGCACGTCGGCGCAGGTCGCGCCGCCCCGATTGATGAGGAAGCCGGCATGCTTCTCCGACACCTCCGCGCCGCCGACGCGCGTCCCCTTGAGCTTGCACTCCTCAATCAGCCGCCCGGCATACTGTCCCGCCGGACGCTTGAAGAAGCTGCCCGCGCTGGGGTATTCCAACGGCTGGGACGCCTTGCGCCGCGCCATCAGCTCATCCATCCGCGCGCGGATGGCGGCGCCGTCGCCGCGCCGCAGGGTGAACCGCGCGCGCAGCACCACCGCCTCCGGGCGCTCGGTGAAGAGGCTGTGACGATAGGCGAGCTTCAACTCGTCCCGCTTCAAGGTGCGCACCCCGTCCGGAAACAGCGCCGTCGCCTCGTCGAGCACGTCGGCAAGCGAACCGTCATAGGCGCCCGCGTTCATCACCACGCCGCCGCCGACGCTGCCGGGGATGCCGTGGGCAAATTCCAGCCCCGTCAGCCCCGCGCGCCACGCCTCCGTCGCCAGGCGCGACAGCGAGGCGCCCGCGTCCGCGACAAGGGACGCATCGTCCTCACGGCGTATGTCCTTCATCTCCGTCGTGACGACGACCACGGCGTCGATCCCCTCGTCCGGAAACAGCACGTTTGTCCCGTTGCCGAGGTAAATGAGCCGCGCGCCGCTCTCGCGGGCAAGGCCGTCGAGCGCGATCAGCTCCTCCGCCGTTGTCGGCAGCGCCATGCGCGCCGCCGGACCGCCCACGCGGAACGAGCAGTGACGGGAAAGCGGCTCGTCCCGCAGCCATGTCAGGCGCGGCAAGCCGTCCCCGATGCGTTGATCCAGCGCCGTTTTCCACGACATAGAAATAGCCCCTTCTTAATTGGAATTTTTGTCGACCTGGCGGTCGATCTTCTCAACGAACATCTGCGCGGAGTTGAAACCGTACTTCTTCTGGCGGTTGTTCATCGCCGCGATCTCCGCAATGCCGGCGAGGTTGCGCCCCGCGCGCACGGGAATCGTCACGCAGGGCACGTTCACGTCGAGAATCTGGACATACTCCTCGTCCAGGCCAAGACGGTCGTAAACATATCCGTCCGTCCATTCCTCGAACTTGATGATGAGGTCGATCTGCGTACTCTCCTGAATCGCGCCCATGCCGAAAATCTTCGGGATGTCGATGACGCCGACGCCGCGCACCTCCAAATAGTCGCGGATCAGCTCCGGCGCGGAGCCGATAAGCGTCTGTCCGATGCGCCGAATCTCCACGGCATCGTCCGCCACGAGGCGGTGTCCGCGCTTGATGAGCTCGATGGCGGTCTCGCTCTTTCCGATCCCGCTGTCGCCCATGATGATAACGCCCTCGCCGTACACGTCCAGCAGCACACCGTGGCGCGTAATCATCGGCGCAAGCCGGTGGTTGAGGTAGTCGATGGCGAGACTCGTGAACTCCACGGCGGTCTGCTTCGTGCGAAGCAGCGTCCGCCCGCAGTGCTGCGCCATCTCCAGACACTCGGGAAAGATTTCGAGGTTCCGGGATACGATGAACGCGGGAATCTCATAGCTGAACAGCGCGGAGAACCGGCTGCGGCGCTCCTCCGGCGAAAAGCCCGCCAGATACTCCGTCTCCGCCTTGCCGATGATTTGCAGGCGCTCCGGATCAAAATAGTCGAAAAAACCGACGAATTGCAGTCCCGGACGGTTGACGTCAATGACGGTCAGCGTCCTCGTGTCGAAGTCGGAGCCCTTGCACATAATCTCCAGCTGAAACTCATCCACCAAGTCCTTCACGGTCACGCTGAATCTTTTGCTCATGACGCTACCCTCCATTTTATAATCATGCTGACTGCATTATACTCTTTCCCGCCGCTGTTTACAAGTAAAACACAGTTTTTTTGGCACATTCCCCCAGTGAAAATATTTTTGCGGTTTTTCAAAATTATACTTGCTTTTTTTTGATGTATCTGTTATGATATCAGATGCTTGTTCGAGAAGGCTTGGACAGCAAGGATTTGATTACAGCAAGGAGGTGCAACGGATGGCAAAATGCGAGTTTTGCGATAAGGGCGTGACCTTTGGCATCAAGGTCTCCCACTCCCACCGCCGTTCCAACCGCGCGTGGAAGCCCAACGTCAAGCGCGTAAAGGCGATCGTTGACGGTACGCCCCGCCATGTGTACGTTTGTACCCGCTGTCTGCGTTCGGGTAAAGTTACCCGCGCGGTCTGATGTCAAACGATCTGATGTGAAAAAGAGGAACCTTCCGTCGGTTCCTCTTTTGCTTTATCTCTAGTATACGGCGTCTGCCTACCTGCCGCTTTGCTGCGGCAGGTTCTTTTCGTTCGGGGTCACATAGGTCGTGCGGCAGGTCTCATAGATCACGAAGCCGGGGCGTGCGCCCGCCTGCTTCTTCACATATTTCACCGGCGTGTAATCCACCGGCACGTTGGCGCCGTCCTTTGCCTGCGAGTAGTACGCCGCCAGCATCGCCGCCTCAGCGAGACTCGCCTCGTCCGGCTGCGTCCCGCCGGTGCAGAGGATGACATGCGAACCGTGGAGCTTCTGAACGTGGAACCAGAGGTCGCGCTTGTCCGCCTTTTTGAGCGTCAGCTGATCGTTCTGGGTGTTGTTGCGCCCGACGAGGATGCGAAGCCCCGCGCTCGAACGGTACTCCCTCGGCTGGAAGCCGCGCCTGACCTCTTTTTTCTCCTTGCTGCGGCGAAGATAGCCCGCCTCCTGAAGCTCGCGCCGAATCTCGCCGAACTCCTGCTCCGTCTCAGACTGGGCGAGCTCCTGCAAAACGCTGTCAAGGTACGCGCGCTCGCTCTCCGCCTTGGCAATCTGCTCGCGCAGATGCAGCTCCGCGTTCTTCGCCTTGTTGTAGCGCCTGTAGTATTTCGCCGCGTTCTGCTGCGGCGTGAGCAGCGGGTCAAGCGGAATGCTGAGCTCCGGCTGTCCCTCCTCGTAGTAGTTCTCGGTCACAAGACACGCCGCGCCGCGCGTCATGCGGTAGAGGTTTGCCGTGATGAGGTCGCCGCACAGGCGCAGCTTGTCGCGGTCCTGTGTGGCGGCGTATTCGCGCCTGAGCGTCTCCGCCTTGCGCGCCATGCGGTCGCGCGCCACCGTCGCCGCACGGGACAGCTCCTTCCCCCGGCGGGCGGAGAGCTCCTGCCGCTCGCGCAGGCCGTAGAACTCGTCCAGCAGCGCCGAGAAGGTCTCGCGCGTCTCGACGGCGGTCTCGGCGCCGTACTGCGTGATCGGCAGATAGGTGAAGTCGACCGGTCGACCGTCTCGCAAGAGAATTGTCGGCGTAAACATCCTGTTTTTCAGTATATCCGCAAGGGTTTTTCCTTCACAGACAAGCGCGGCGCGCTGAACTTCGGACATTGCGCCGAAGCGAACGTCCGTCTCCCCGGCGGAACGGTGCGCAAGCTCGCGTGCAACGAGCGGCGAGACGCCGACGAGGTGTTCGACCAGCCAGCGATCCACCGGTTCCTCGTCCGCTCCGCCGCGCGACAGAAGCGCCAGCGCCTCCTCCCTCTGCGTCAGGAGCGACAGACGGTCCAGCGGCGTGGGCAACCGGTAGAACAGCCCCGGCAGCAGCGCGCGGTCGCTGTTGGACTCAAACGCCGTACGGCGAAGGCAGTCAAGGATGCGCCCCTCGGCGTCGAGCAGGACGAGGTTCGCGCGCCGCCCCATCGCTTCCAATACCAGCGAGCGCCGCCCGGTCTCCCCCAGCTCGTCCGTCACGCGCAGGTCCAGCCGGACGACGCGCTCGAGGTCGGGCTGCTCCATCGCCTCAATGCGCGCGCCGACGAGATGCTTGCGCAGGAGCATGCAGAACATTGGCGGCTGCGCCGGATTGTCGCGCGGCTCGCGCGTAAACTGGATGCGCGGCTGGTTGGGGTTCGCGCTGAGCAGAACGCGGTCCTTCCCGCGCACCGTCAGCACGATCTGGTCGCGGCTGGGCTGCTGCACCTTATCAATGCGCGCGCCGATCAGCTCCGCCGCCAGCTCGTCCACCACGGCGCGCAGGCAAATGGCGTCAAGTGACATTGTTTTCCTCCATCATCACGGCAAACAGCGCGTTCACGCGCGCCCTCTCCCCCTTCAGATACAGCCAGCCGAACAGCGCCTCCAGCGCCGTCGCCTTCTGGTATGTCGCGCGGTCGGCGCTGTGCGGGATCGTGTGTACGTTGGCGTTGCGCCCGCGCCGGAAGACGTCCAGCTCCTCCGGCGTCAGCAGCGGAAGCAGCCGCTCAGACAGCTCCGCCTGCTTCGCCGCGCAGACCAGCGCCACCGTCGCGCGGTGCAGGCTCTTTCCGGTCGCCTTCCCGTGGACGCACAGCCACGAGCGCACCAGCAGCTCGTACACCGCGTCGCCGAGGTGCGCAAGACCGATGCTGCTGATGGCGCGGATCTCATCGTCCGACAACGTAACGGAAAAATAGTCGGTCATATCCTCACTCCCAAAAAAGAAAAAGCTCGAAACCGCACGGCTTCGAGCTTTGTTCCGATGGTGGAGATTAGCGGGATCGAACCGCTGACCTCTTGACTGCCAGTCAAGCGCTCTCCCAGCTGAGCTAAACCCCCGAATCGCTCGGAACATATGGTAGTATAGCACCTAGTCCGACGATTGTCAAGCATTATTTTTTGATTTTCAGCGTTTTGAGGAAAGCCTTCTGCTCATCCGTCACGCGGAGGCTCTCCACCGCCTTCTGAATCGCCTTGTTATGCGTCCACGGATCGAGCCGCCGCTGCTCGAGGTATGGCAGCGCCGCGTCCCACTGCTTCACCAGCGCCGTTGCGAAGTACCACGCGCGCATCATGTTGACATAATACTCCCCGCTCCGCAGCGCGGCGACGCGCGCGGGATCGTCCGGGTCAAACGCCTCATCAAGAAAGTGCTGCAAAAGCATTCCGACGCCAAAGCGAACGGTATACGTCTCCTCCGACCCAAGCCAACGGACGATCGCCTCACGCAGCTCCGTGCGGTGCCTGGCGAACACGCGCGGCGAGAGCTGGTCGCAGGTCGCCCAGTTGTCCACATAGGGAAGGAACGCCTCCACCCCGGCAAGCGTCGTCCCGTAGTCTTTCCCCAGCGAGAGGATGAAGGCGTGAAGCTGATTCTCGTCGAAATACCGGTGCGGCAGGGACATAAGGAAATCGCCGACGTCGCCGCGTTTAACAAGCTCTCTGGCGAGGGCGCGCAGCGCGGGCGTGCGGACGCCGATGATGGTCTCCGGCGAGAGATTTGGGATCAGCTTTGCCTGAAAGCTCCGGTATTCCAAGTTCTGTAAAGCAAATAACCTTTCCAGGATTTCCGTTTCGATTCCGTTCATTGCTCTTCCCTCTCCGGCTCCGCTCCGTCGCCCAGCCGGGCGAGGAACTCGTCCTCGGTCCATACGGGGACGCCCAGCTCTTGCGCCTTGGTCAGCTTGCTGCCCGCCGCCTCACCGGCGACGACGCAGCTTGTTTTCTTCGAAACGGAACCGCTGACCTTGCCGCCTCGCTGCCGGATCATCGCCGCCGCCTCGTCGCGCGTGAAGCGCGTCAGCGTCCCGGTCAGCACAAAGGTCATGCCGCGCAGGGCGTCATCCGTCGGACGGTCGAGGCATTCCATGTTGACGCCCGCCTCTCGCAGGCGGCGGATCAGGTCCTGCAGCTGCGGGCTGTCCAGCCATTCACGCAGGAATTTCGCCGTGATCTCGCCGATATCGTCGACCTGCGTCAGCTCCTCGACGCTCGCGCGCGCCAGCGCGTCAAAGCTGCCGAAGTGCTGTGCCAGCGTCCGCGCCGCCTTGGCGCCGATCTGACGGATACCCAGCGCGCAGATGAGGTGCGACACGTCGTTCCGCTTCGACTTCTCGATGGCGTCTATCGCGTTCTGCGCGGACTTCTGCCCCATTCGGTCCAGCTGCGCGAGGTCCTGCACCGTGAGCCGATAGAGGTCGGCGGCGGTCTGCACCAGTCCCGCCTCGACGAGCTGGCGGAGCACCGCCGGACCCACGCCGTCGATGTCCATCGCCTCCCGGGACGTGAAGTGCTCCAGATTGCGCAGGAGCTGCGCCGGGCATTCCGCGCCCGTGCACCGCATGGCGACGCCGTCCTCGTCCCGTTCGACGCGCGCGCCGCAGACCGGACAGCGGTCCGGCAGACGATAGGGCGTCAAGCCCTCGGGCCGCTTGTCAAAATCGACGCGCACGATCTCCGGGATGATCTCCCCCGCCTTCTGCACGATGACCGTGTCGCCGATGCGGATGTCCTTCTCCGTGATGAAATCCTGGTTGTGCAGCGTGGCGTTCGTCACGGTCGTGCCCGCGAGGCGCACCGGCTCCACCACCGCCTTTGGGGTCAGGACGCCCGTGCGCCCCACCTGCACCACGATGTCCAGCAGCTTGCTTGGCTTCTGCTCAGGCGGATACTTGTACGCGATCGCCCAGCGCGGCACCTTAGCCGTGCTTCCCAAAAGTTCGCGGTCTGACAAGGCATTTAGCTTGACAACCGCGCCGTCCATGTCAAAGGGCAACGCCGCGCGCTCGTCGTTGAGGCGCGTGATCTCGGCGTTCACGGCGTCCAGCTCCCCGGTGCGCAAGTACGGGATGACCGGGAAGCCCTGCGCAGCCAGATCGTCCAGCGCGTCGGTGTGGCGCGCGAAGGTCTTTCCCTCCGCCAATTGCAGATTGAAAATCACCACGTCCAGCCTACGCTGCGCCGCAATCCTCGAGTCCAGCTGACGGAGCGAGCCCGCCGCCGCGTTGCGCGGATTGGCGAACAGCGGCTCGCCGGTTATCTCGCGCTCGGCGTTGAGCGCGGCAAAGGTGGTCTTCGCCATGTAGACCTCGCCGCGCACGATCAGGCGCGGCAGCTTCTCTGGGAGGGTCATGGGCAGCGCGCGGATCGTGCGGATGTTCTCCGTCACATCCTCGCCCGTTCGCCCGTCGCCCCGTGTGGCGCCGCGATAGAAGCGGCCGTCGCGGTACTCAATGGCGACAGACAGACCGTCCACCTTCGGCTCGACGCTGTACTCGACGTGGGCGAGCTGCTCGCGGACGCGGCGGTCGAACTCCGCCACCTCCCCGGCGTTGAACACATCCTGCAAGCTCTCCAGCGGGACGGCGTGCTCGACGGGCGAAAAGCTGTTCGACGCCGTGCCACCGACGTGCTGGGTCGGGGAATCCGGGGTGATCTCCTCCGGATGAGCCGCCTCCAGATCCTCCAGCTCGCGCAGGAGGCGGTCGTACTCGTAGTCGGGCATAACCGGCGCGTCCAGATCGTAATAGAGCTTGCTGTTGTATTCCAGCGTCTCCCGCAGCTCCCTGATGCGAGCTTTGTAGTCCATGGCTTATCCTCCGTTCATGATCGCTTCCTCAGCGGTGCTTTGGATATCGCTCGAATGAAAATAGGTGTAGCTCTCCGGCACGCTGCCGACGATAACTGTTTCCGCCACGCTGAACACGCTGCTCACATGGGCGCCGGTGGAAAATCCCGGCAGCAGGATGCCCACCGACACGTCCACCAGGAGCAAAATGCGGTGACGGGTCTGGTTGATGCCCGCGTCGGAGAACTCGTTCTCGAAGCGGGCGCCGGGCGAGCCGACGGACTGCATCCTCACATGCAGCAGCGGCCCACGCCCCGCCAGCAGCGGCAAGCCGGTCAGCGTCCCGACGGGGATGGACAGCTCGCGCGTGTCCACGTCCGCCATGCGCTCCAAAACCTTGGCGAGCACGGCGGCCTGGAGCCGGTTGAACGCCGCCATGTCGCTCTTGAGCGCGACGATGCGCCCCTCGTTGTCCTTTTCCAGGGAAATAAGGCTGTCATAGTCCACGTTCGCGGCATAGATCGTCTCGTCCACCGCTGCGGTGACGATGCGCGTCACCGTGTTGCGGACGCGCGCAGTGGCGAGGCTAATCAAAATCGGACGCAGGCGCGCCATGGCGCTCAGCGACAGCGTCAATGCCGCCAGCAGGACGACCGCGAGCAGCAGCAGCGCCTTCTTTCGCGCGGAGAGCGTCCGATGCAGATATCTGCGCATAATCCCACCTCACGGGAGCTTATGCGCGCTCGGGTTCGTCTTATTCCGGCAGGGCGTTGACCAACTGCTTGAACACGCGCCCGCGCTCCATGAAGTTTGCGAACTGGTCAAACGCCGCGCAGGCGGGCGAAAGCGTCACGATATCGCCCGCGCCGGCGCGCGCCGCCGCCGTGTCGACGGCGTCCCGCAGGCAGGAGACCTCCACAATCTCCGGCGCGCCGTGATAATCCTCGCAGCCCGTCACCGCCGCGCGGATGGCGTCCGCCGTCGCGCCGCAGAGGATCAGCAGCTTGACGCGGGCGACGATCTCGGGCGCAAGCGGCGTAAAGGGGATATGCTTGTCATACCCTCCCGCAATCAGGATCACAGGACGGTCAAACGAGCGCAGTCCCGCGATGGTTCGCGTGGGGCTGGACGCAATGGAGTCGTTGTACCACTTGACGCCCCGACGCTCGCGCACCGGCTCGATGCGATGCTCGACGCCGTTGAACGTCCACGCCACGGCGCGGATCGTCTCATCGTCCACGAGTCCGTCCACGGCGGCGATGGCGGCGCAGTAGTTTTCGACGTTGTGCTGTCCGGGGATGCGGATGTCCGCGGTGTTGAGCACGACGCGCGTTTCCCCGCCCCGCCGGACATGGATCACACCGTCGCGGACGAACGCGCCGTCCGTCACCTCCTCGCGGCGGCTGAACAGGCGGACGCGGGAGCGCGCCTTGGCGGACAGCGAGCGTGTGATATCGTTGTCGAGGTTGAAAATTGCCACGTCGTCCGCGCGCTGGTGCAGGAAGATGTTTTCCTTCGCGGCGATGTACTCCGCCATGTCGCGGTGCACGTCGAGATGGTTCGGCGCGAGATTGGTCACCACCGCGATGTGGGGCGAGCGGGTCATGTCGAGCAGCTGGAAGGAGGACAGCTCCACCACGGCGTAGTCGTCGGGCGCGATCTGCCCCGCCTCGGAGAGCAGCGGGTGTCCGAGGTTGCCGCCCAGCCACACGCGCTTGTCCGCAGCCTCGAGGAACTCGGAGATCACGGTCGTGGTGGTGGTTTTCCCGTCGCTGCCGGTGACGGCGATGATCGGGCAGGGACAGACCTCGAAGAAGACCTGCATCTCCGAGGTGACAATGCTCCCCCGCTCCTTCGCGGCGAGCAGCTCCGGCACGTCGGGGCGCATGCCCGGCGTGCGGAAGATGAGGTCCGCGTCGAGATCCTTGAGATACCCGTCGCCAAGGCGCAGCGCCGCGCCCATGGCTTCGAGCCTTGCGACGGTATCGCCCAGCGCGTCGCGCGTCTTTTTGTCGCAGGCGACGACGCGTACGCCGTTTTTGCACAGCAGCTCAATGAGCGGCGTGTTGCTCACGCCGACCCCCAGCACTGCGACGGTCTTGCCTCGCAGGGTCGATACGTATTCTTGCAGCTTCAAAAGAAACGGCCCCTTTCCTTGAAAAAATACCGTAAGTCACAGTATACCGCAGAACGCGGAAAAATACAAATCATTTCTTGACAGCTTGGAAGCGATGGGCTAAAATAACCCCTGCGAGTAAAACAGGCGGTCGCGCGCACGGATCGAAAGGCCCGCGCGTGAGGAAAGTCCGGGCTCCACAGGGCAAGGATAACGGGTAACGCCCGCCGAGAGCGATCTCAGGAAAAGTGCAACAGAAATAGACTACCGCGCCCTTGTCCCTTTGAACGGCGGGGCGCGGAAAAGGTGGAAAGGTGCGGTAAGAGCGCACCCGACGGCGCGGAAGCGTCCGCCGCTGTAAACTCTATCCGGAGCAACACCGGAATGGGAGCGAAAACTCACTAGCCGTGGTTTTCAGGCCTGCCCGGCCGCTCCCGAGGTGGCTGGACCGCCGCGGCAACGCGGCGGCTAGATAGATGACCGCCCAATACAGAACCCGGCTTACAGTTTTGCTCGTATATGATATGACCCCCACGGCGTGATTGCGCCGTGGGGGTCTTTTCGGGGGAGAGGGATATTGTTGCAACAACAGAGAATAGAATCAATCATCTAAAATAATTGTAAATCTCGCAGTAATCCATACTTTTTGCATCAAGCACGAAAGTATTTGTAGAAGAATTGTAATTGCCTGTTATTTTTCCGGGGACTGTATATCGGGAATCTGCTTTCATGGAAACTGTATTCCCACTTTTAGTGTACTGATACGCCGCGTTATTTAGAGTACGAAGCTTTCCATATCTGTCCACAACTGTTCCCGTCACTTTAACTTTACCAGAGTTGCCAAACGAAGCACCACTAACCGTAAAGTTACCGCATTTCGTTCCGCTCAACGTTGTTTCTTTCACCGTCACTGTTGTTTTACCACATCCAGTTAGCGCAAATAACATTGATAGAGCAAGGACGATGGTGATAATTCTCTTCATTGCTTTTCCTCCAAACAGAATACTCCTATTCTCTGTTGCTGCGATTCAATTATAATATGGTTTTATTATGAGGTCAAGTGACCTCATAATATTTTATCCTCTTGATTATTATATGTTCAAGAGGTGGAGTGTATATGGTTGATGCCGGTGTGATTGGAGCCGTGATTCGTAATCAGCGGATTGCCAAAGGCAAGACGCAGGAGGTAATTAGCGGCTTAGCGGGTTTGGATCGAACGCACTACAGCAAAATTGAGCGTGGCTTACGCAGCCCCACCATTGAGACGTTGTTCCGAATTGCTCATGCACTGGATATGTCCCCACACGAATTGGTTCAGGAAATTGAAAAGGCATTGGAAAATGATTGTCTATGACCGCCTGTGGGCGGTGATGAAGGAGCGCAATATTTCGCAGTACAAGCTCATCAAGGACTACCAGTTCAGCTTCGGGCAGCTTGACCGGCTGCGGAAGAACGGCAATATCAGCTCCTACACGCTCAACCGCCTGTGCGAGATTCTGGACTGCGGGCTGGAAGACATTGCGGAATATCGGAAAGAAAAACAGACACATGACCGCGTTTTGCATCGGTCATGTGTCTGTTTTTCTTATTCTTTCAATCCATAGCTTCACGACCATACTGGTAAATCGTATCGCTCGGCAGGTCGATGTCCTCGTTCCAAAATACGCAGGTTCGGCTTTGGTCAAGCTGTACCTGCTGGAACAACCCGTACACATCCCGCAGAGCGCCGTAGCCAGGCAGGTGCATGTCCTCTTTCACGTCGTAAATCACCCGTTTTCCGTCGTCAAAGCGGACGGATAGCCGGTAATCTGAAAGCGGTGTAACGGCGCTGATTCGCTGAATCATATCATTCACCTTTACAGCGGCGGCAGCTTTTTGATCTGCTGCGTGTCCCACATTTCCTGCAACTCACCCTGATGCAATTTCAGCCATTCCCTTACCAGCTCCTGCGCTTTCGCGGGAAGGTCGCCTTGCAGCATTTCCATCGTTCTGATGTTGAACTCTCCCAAATACTCGCCATACAGGGCGTGAATGTGGCTCGGCTCGTGTTCCTTGGGTTTGAAAAACATTTTGATAACGATTCCGTAGAATCTTGCGATTTCAGGCACAGGCACTCCCTCCCATCACAGGGTTGTCAGTCCTGCTCCCAGTTGTGCCAGACGTTTTGCACGTCCTCGTTCTCCTCCAGGAAGTCGATGAGCTTCTCCATGTTCTTGACGTCGTCCTCGGTCTTGAGGGTCACGTAGTTCTGCGGCACCATGCTGATCTCCGCGCTGACGAAGGCGTAGCCCTTGTCCTCCAGCGCCTTGACCACGTCGGCAAAGGCGTCGGGGTCGGTGGTGATCTCGAAGACGGGGCCGTCCGCCTCGAAATCCTCCGCGCCGGCTTCCAGCGCGTCCTCCATGACCTTGTCCTCCTCGTAGTCCTCGTCCTCGTTGTCGATGACGATGACGCCCTTGCGGTCGAACGACCAGCTCACGCAGCCCTGCGCGCCCAGATTGCCGCCGAACTTGTCGAAGTAATGGCGAACCTCCGGCGCGGTGCGCTGGCGGTTGTCGGTCAGCGCCTCGACGATGACGGCGACGCCGCAGGGACCGTAGCCCTCGTAGGTGACGGACTCGTAGTTGTCGGTATTGCCCGCGCCGAGCGCCTTGTCGATGGTGCGCTTGATGTTGTCGTTTGGCATATTCGCCGCCTTCGCCTTGGCGATGACGGTGGCGAGACGGGAGTTGTTCGCAGGGTCGCCGCTGCCGCCCTGCTTGACGGCGACGATGATCTCCTTGGCGATTTTGGTGAACGCCGCGCTGCGCTTCGCGTCCGCCGCGCCCTTGGTCTTTTGAATGTTATGCCATTTGGAATGTCCGGACATGGTGATTTCTCCTTACTTCATGTAATACTGTATGACGCTCTCGGCGTGAGAGGTCGAACGCACCAGCTCAAGCTGCGGGAAGCGTTCCGCAAGATACGCCCGCACCGCCTCGCAGACGGGGTTCTCCGTCTCGAAGTGCCCGGCGTCGATCAGGTTGAGACCGTTGGCGTCGAGAAAATCGTGGTACTTCACGTCGCTGGTCACGAAGGTGTCGCAGCCCAGCGCGAGCACCTGCGGAATGAACTCGGCGCAGGCGCCGCCGCCCACGGCGACGCGCCGCACCGGCTTGCCCGCATCACGATAACGCAAACCCCTGCAACCCAAAGATTGTACCACATCCTGTAGGAACTGTTCAAGACTTTTTTCACATTTTAACGTGCCGACGCGCCCGATTTTTTCCTCATTGAAGGGCTCCGCGCGCTCCACGCCCAGCAGGCGCGCAAGCAGATCGTTGACGCCGCCCTCCGCCGCGTCCAGATTGGTGTGCATACAAACGGCGGCAATATCGCATTTCAGCAGCTTGGTGAGGATGCGTCCCTGCGTATCCCCGTCCACGATGCGCTGCACCTCGTGCCAGCGGCAGTTCATCACCGGGTGGTGCGCGACGATCAGGTCCGCGCCGCAATCCAGCGCCTCGTCGACCACCCACTCGGTCACATCCAGCGCGACGAGCGCGCGCCGCGCCTCCCGGTTCCCGCTGCCGACCAGCAGCCCCACGTTGTCCCAGCTCTCCGCGAGCTCGCGCGGCGCCCAATCGTACAGCGCCGTTTCAATGTCCCATACCGTTGGCATCTTCCCACTCCTTTATCTTCGCCTGCAGCGCCGCAGCATCCTCTTCCAGCGTGGAAATCAGTGCGCTGTCAAGTGTTTTTGCCTGTCGCAGCCCCGCCGCCGCGCGTTGGAGCTTCTCCAATCGGTCGCGGGCGTATTCGCCATACAGCGGGTCGTGCAGCAGCCCCGCGCCGCACCACGCCTCGGCGTTCGTCGGCGCTTCGCTCTCCCCCGCCGTGACGGTCAGCACGGCGTAGATCGTTCCCTTGTCGCGCACAAGGTGCTCGGCCACAGTGTGCAAGCCCAACTCCGGCAGGGCGCGCCGCAGCAGCTCCGCCTTCGTCATGGGCTGGAGCAGCAGCGTCACGCCGCGCCAGTCCCACGCCGCCTGCTTCAGAATCGAGACGATCGTCTCGCCGCCCATGCCCGCGATGACCACCGTGTCCGCCTCGTCAGGGCAAACAGCGTCCAGCCCCGCGCAGAGGCGCAGGTCAAGCGGCACGCCGTATGCCGCCGCTGTGCGGCGCGCGTGTGCCAGCGGTGCGGCGCCGACGTCCGAGGCGACGGCGCGCGCGATCAGGCCCCGTTGAAGCAGATACACGGGCAGATAACCGTGGTCCGTGCCCACGTCCGCCAGACGCGCGCCGCGCGGCACCAGCCCGGCGATACATTGCAGCCTCGGCTGCAAGCGCAGCTCTTTTTCACTCATTGGTTCCAAATATACGGAAAAGCGCATACGGTCCGCCGTATGCGCCCTGTCCGTCGGCTCACTGCGCCTGCTCGTCCTCGGCGAAGTCGCGGTTCGCCTCGTCGTTGACGATTTCAAGCAGCTTGTCCATCTGCGTGTCGGTCAGCCCGTGCACCATGCACGCCTCCTCCACAGTCTCGCCCCGGCTGGACGGGCAGCCCAGGCAATGCATCCCAATGGAGAAGAAAATCGGCGCGGTCTGCGGCGCAATGTCAAGAATATCGCCGATGACGGTGTCCTTTGTGATCTGAACCATGTTGATTACCTCCAAAACTCAGTATGGGATAGTATACCCTGTTCTTCTTCGTTTTTCAACAGCAAATCCGTAAAAAACGGCCTGCGGATTCCCGCCAATGTCAGAAAGATAAGATAGCAACGCCCTCCCGTCACAAGAAAAAAGTGGC
>CAMKFK010000003.1 GCA_946411835.1 uncultured Clostridia bacterium | reverse complement strand
ATTATATCATAGTGGCAAGGATTATTCAATCTTTTTAATTGGATAATAGTATGACAAGGCAAAAACGCCTGAGGGTAAGGGTTGCATCGTGCTGCTGACGGACGGTGTGAACACCTCGGACGGTCTCCCTGGAGATCACGCGCAAAACATGGCCGAGCGCGGGAGAGAGGCGGGGGAGTGCGGCTGGAACGTCTTCACACTCTTCACGGATTGGGGTGAAGCCAGCCGCGTTAATACAAAAATCAGATTTAGCCCGTATGTTTACATTCCGATGCTGAGAGAGGCGGCAGGCGGCGAGAGCTTTTATAGGCTGTTCACGACCTACGACGACAACAGCAAGGCGCAGATTAATCAATTCTTTACAGACATTCTGAAGCAGTATTTTCCCATTACGCCAATAACAATCGACCACAACCGCGCCACAATCCCGGTGGACGATTTTGTGGCGGAAATGAACGTTACCGTTCAGGCTAAGGGCGTCACCGGCATCAAGCTCTACAAGCCTGACGGCACCCCTGTCAATGTTGAGGCGGAAAAGGGCCGCGTTATCATTTCCACCGAAAAGGAAGCCTATGTCCACGCCAAATTCATCTGCCCCGAGCCCGGCGACTGGGTGGTTGAGGTCGAGGGCTCTCTGAGCGAGCCCAAGGGTTTCTGCTGCTCCATGACGGGTTATAACATGGAGCTTCATCCGCTCTTCGATGCGAGCAAGATGCTCTACCACGACAGCAGCTCCACGGCAAAATTTCAGGTGTCCTTCAGTTACTGTGGTTTTCAATACAAGGGCAGGGAGGAGTTTTTCAGAGAAAACTTCAACGTGCATAACGCCGAATTGAATAAGAGCGTTTCAGATGGATGCATCACTGTGGAGCCAAGCGATACAGGATATACCGTCGAGGTCAGCACGGTGGAACTGGGTGGCGACAGCTCCGAGGAACTTCAGCTTACTGCGCATGTTGCCGGTGAATATACTTATCACTCCGGAGACGGCGCGGTTGCAGCTTCCGTCAATACGAAGTTTGAACAGTACAAGTCGGTTTCCTTCACGGTTGCCAACAAACCAGTGGAAAAGGGCAGCAAGCAGCTCAGCAATCTCACCACCTTTCTGGGCGGGAACTTCGAACCCATCAGCATAGCGGGAACCTATAAAAATCTAGATAACGACCCTATCGCCTTTGAGTTGGAAATTACGGGCGGCGAACACGCGAACGACGTCTCCTACAGCTTCAACAACGAAACGGAGGAGCTCGTGTTCGACGGAATGGGCAAGCTGCCCGCCAACTACCACGCGACCCTCAAGGCAAAGGACCTCGCGTCCTCGGCTTGGACAGACCTCTGCGGCTTTGACATCACTGTGTTCAACCAGCCTCCCGTTAAAAATCCAGACGCGGATCCTGCGGATGCCGAGGTCACGGTCTGGTCGGATATTATTCCTGGGCTTCAGTCGCGGAGCAAGTGTCCCAAAGCCGTTACCGTCGACCTTTCTCAATACTGGATTGACCCCGACGGCTTACCGCTCAATTTCGAAATCCTTCAGGCAGGCACATCCGATAATGACAAGGATCCCCCGCCGTTCACCGTGACAAAGGAGGGCGGATCGCAGGACGGCAGAGTGACGATTTCCGCGACAAAATGGCTTAAAACGACCTCGTCCGGCTTTATCGTCTATGAGGTTAAGGACAGCGCGGAAGAAGGATCGGAGACCGGAGCCATGCCGCTTCGCATTAGGGTCAGGAGCGGCATTCTGGAGAACCTGATCTGGGCCATTCTTATTCTTGCTGTGATTGTCGCCTTTGTCTTTGTGATCCTGTTCCTTGTCAATCGACACTACATCAGGGGAAAATGGGACATTACCGTGGAATTGATTTCCGGCGAGGATGTCCTCATGCTTTCGACGCGTGCACCCCAGCTCCTCAAAAAAGGCACGGGCACAAGGCGCACAGCAAAATTCAAACTGTGCGATTATCTGCGCCGCAATATGAACAATTTGCGCGTTGAACGTGGCGAATTCAAAAAGGAGGAACTAAGAACTCAGGCCAGAAGAATTATGGACAAGCACCTCAAAGCAGTGACTCTAAGGGCCTTTGGACTGGTCAACTTTGTTGAGAACGGCTGCTTCTTTGAGGGCTGTACCGCGAACTCCGAAAAGCAAAAGGAGGGCGAGCCTGTTGTTACGGTCAAATGCGCCGGCGCGGATGTGAGAGAGAATAAATTCAAGTATACCGGCGGAGACATGAAGTTTATCGCGGACGAAGGAGACGGAAGCCGCCTCACAGTTACCATGTCTGTGAAATAACTCGGAGGCGAAATCCCACTCGTCATGCTTTTGATTCTTAGAAAGATAGAACCCTACTATATAAGGAGGAACCATAATGCCGAATCTTACCAGCATTGCGAAACAGGATTATTCCAGATTACTGGCGTCCCAGACTCTGGATGCCAGTGCAGGCGCCATCTTCGGGAATCAGCCAAGGCTCCAGCCCAACACTTTTAACCGAACGATCCTCATCGGCCTGGGCGGCACGGGAGTTCGGACCATTGATTATGTTAAGGGCGTGATCATCCGGCGCCTTGCTCCAGGCTGGGTGAGGTATGTGTCCTTTCTGGGCATCGATACCGACTGGAGAGAGTTGGGGCAAACGAAGTTTCTGGATCAGACCCGGAACGAAAAAATGATGATAACCACGCAGACCATCCAGCAGCACGGCGAGAATCCCAACACCAGAAGCAGTGCGCAGCGCCGGCTTGTCACGGCGGATAAGCTGCTGCACGACCTAAGCTCCGCGGGCGCGGGCAGAAAGAGACAGGCTGGTGCGTTTAAGCTGCACGAGCATGTTCCCGGCGCCGCATTCGGCATCGATGATACAATCGTTCAGCACATCAATACTGCGGCGACCGCCGTTCTAGAGCCGCTTGTTCAGGGAAATCAGGGCAAATACGAGGTATATGTGATCGGTAGCCTCTGCGGAGGCACCTGCAGCGGTGGCTTTACCGAGATCCCCGCCCTTGTCGAGCGTGCGATGGGAGGAAGACCGTATGCAATGCACGGCGTGTTCTACCTCCCCGACGTGGTTTCGGGCTTGGATCCGGCAAAGGCGAACAAACTCAAGGCCAACGGCTATGCCTCGCTCAAGGAGCTAGACTACTACCTGGGAGAGACCATGCGCAACGGCTATCAGGACACATGGGTCGTTAACGATACTGCAAACCCCGAAATCAAGCTGCCGACGGGCGGAAAGCACTTCTACGAGCTTCCTTATCTCGTTGGAAGTCAAACGGGGAACAAGGATGCCTTCCGCGTCGCCATGGAGACCGTGGCGGAGCACTTCATCACGATGCTCACCGAAATGACGGCGGTAGGAGGGCATCCGGGCGTTTTCAGCGTGGAATCCTTTATTAGCAACGCGCTTCCCCTCACCGGAATGCGGCTGAATGATGAACACAGGGAATTCGCCCGGTGAGAACCACGAGCGTCCCAGACAGTATGCTGCCGTCGGGTACGCCACCGCCTCTGCGGCGGAGATGCTTACCAGAGCCTATGTGGTCTCCGAGGTTTGTCAGAAAGCGGGAATTCGCAGTGTTTCGCCGAAGGTGCATGGTCAGCTTGCCGCGACGGGTGTGAGCATTCTGCCCTTCCGCGGGGAGGACGACTTCTTCCCCGCCGTGGCGGGCACAGCGGCGGCACAGCAGCTCCTCGGCGGCCTCAATACTTTTCTGGAAAATGTTCACTCCGGTCATATGGATATGTTTGAGGTTCTGCATCTGGATTCAGAGGATTTTACATGGGATTCCATTCGAAAAGGCAATTATGACGATGAGGGCACAAAAGACTCCTGTCAGGTCTATGTGGAAAACAACTCGGATTTTTCCACAAAAAACGAGTTGCAGAACATGATCCGAAACCTCTTCTGCAGCTATAAGAATAACGTTATCCAGTACATTCAGCAGGAGGGTCCGCTTGCTTTCGTCAACGTATTTGATGGAAAGTTCCTTCAGGACGGCGACAATTCCGGGATCGGCATTCGGATCATGCTGGAAAACCTTCGGGACGGGAAGGAAATGCAAAGCGGCGCCGAATACGACTGGATCAGCCCTGCCAACGCCGCGAATAATCTGAGCGCGGTGCGCAGGAAAATCGATCAGGTCAATGTTCTGAATCCCCTTAAGCTCGCCGAACGCATTCCTCAGAAGACCGCGTGGAAGCTGGCGTTTGAGGGTCAATACGCGGCGGAGATCAACAAGAAACGCCGAGAGTATGTTTTCAAAGCGAATAACCTGTTCGACACGGAATTCCTTCAGCCTGCGAGGATTCTCAGAGATCAGATCGAGGCGTTCGGATACGTTCTGAAGAGCCTGACCGCCGTTTACGATAGTTTTGCCGACAGCTTCTCCAGCTTCAGCAAGTTCCAGAATGCCACGGAAGCGCCCAACGAGGTCAACATTGCCGCGCTTGGACAGACCACCTATAATTGGCTGCGGGATAAGGCCGATCAGGCGTTGGCTACCGTGAACGCCCAGCAGACGCGCAATGCGCTGATCAACAGCTTCTTTGAGGATCCGTCGAAATGGCTGGACTTTTCGCAAGAGCTTGTCCGGCAGTCCGCCGCCGATCCGTCCAGATTGGAGCTGGTTTCCGAGGACAGCCCCATTCCGGCTCGCGTTACCTTTGATAGGTTCATTTCATTTCAGGTTCCGCAGACGATTGACGTCTCGATCAAAATGCTGTTTGACGAACTGCAGAACAGCGGCGGGCAGTCATATGTGCAGACGGCGCAGCAAATTGCCCACAGCCTGCGCGCAAAAAGCCAGCCGCAGATTAACGGCAACGTGACGCCAAATTACATCGTGGCGGTCTATCCCTCCGCTTTGAGCACGGAAGGCGGGCAGGCCATTGCTACGGCGATCACGGCTGCCTTTGCCGCAGAGTTCCCCTCGCCGGCGTTTAGTCTGCAAATCTTTTCCTCTGCCGACGCGTCGGCCATCTCCTGCTATCAGTTTGCCGCTCCCTTCGAGGTCTACAAGCTGAATGATTTGGCTGCATGGGAAGCTCAGTATTTGGACACGCTTCAGAGAGCGCCTCATATCGCCTCGACGGTCTCCAAGGCGGTTGCCACCGAGCTGCACTGCATGTCGCCCAGCGCCGTTAAGATATCCGCGAACGAATATAGGGACATCAAAGCGGATGACGAGTTGTTTCCGGCCGTCCCGTGGGAAGAATACCCCTCTCTTACCGTTCCCGCGACCGATCCTCGCATCCCCGACCCTATCACCGGTATCATCAGCTACGAGGGAGAAATCCGCAACAAGATCGGAAAGATCGTGGAGGAGTGCAAGGAACTCGGCGTGTTGTATTGCGACAAGCTGGGCAATGAACAGTATCAGGTTCATCGGGTCTATTGTGACCAGACGATCCAGTGGCACCCCATTGACGTCAACCTCTATTCGTCGTATGAAACGGCGTTTGACGGGGCGGGGCTTCTGCGCAAGGGAAAGCGTCTGGCGCAGGAGGTCGCCAGCCAGAACGGAAAAGATCTCGGAGCTATCTCAAAGATGGTCAGGCTGGAGAATGGCGGGATCTTTGCCACTACTGCCCCCACGGAGGACGCCGCATGGGAAAACGCCGTGCGTGTGCTCCGCGCTCATGTGCCCATGTATTGTGAGATACTGAAGACTCTGAAGCTGTTCCGCAAGTGCAGCATGGACATTGACGACATCAACATTGTTCTTAAGGAGAGACTACGTCCCGCCATGATGTACGTCCTGCTGGATGCGCTCTTCCTCTATCAGGACAACGCGGGGAGATGGGTCGTGAAGGATTCCGAACGTGGTACTCCGAAGCCGCTGGCGAACTTTGCAAAGACAATGTATCCCTATCTTCCCAAAAAGGATAAGATGCTCATTGAGAACGGGCTCTTGGGCTATTACCTGTTCTCCAAGCTGGACGCCGCGTTGCAGGGAACCCAGTTAGAAAACTACTGCAAGAAAGCGATCGAGTATCGCGGGTCGCTCATGCTCGACGAGGCTTATGCGGACGACCTTGCAAAGGGCGAAAGAAACGCAGCTCTTTTGATTAGTGAGCGCGAAGGTCTGGTTGAGAAGGGTGCGCAGCCGGATCTGCCCACCACCGAGAACGACGTTACCGTCACGATGAAATTCCAGAGGAATATGGCAAATCTGGGTCTCTCGGACGACGAGTTGAAGAAGATCCAGCTCTTCTACGCCAGAACCACGCTGTGGGACACCCTCGTTTGATTCTTTGGATGGGCTTCCTATGCTCCCGCGCCGTGCGAATCACTTGCGGCGCGGGAGAGTGGTCACATAGGCCTTGAGATTCAATTTGCTTGGTTTGATATCACAAAGTAACGAGGTGAACGATATGGCTTTGCTGGACGCGCATGAAATTCAAAACAAGTTGATGTATGTCTCTTTTCTGTCACAGGAAGATGGTGAGTTTGCCCGTAAGCAGTTCGCCGAGGAACTCGGCACCGACGGGATTTGGGTGAATGCAAGGGACAACAGCGATCTGTCAAAGATTTGCACACTGGTTGTGGACGAGATCAGGGAGAAGAAGCTAACGAGAGGATCATGGCTGCTGGTCGTTCTCTACGATGTAAGGCAGTTTAATGGCGGCGCGGGTCTGGATTTGCAAAAATACCTTTCCAAGATACTCGGCGTCACACATTCCATCCGAATGGAGATTCAGCTCATGTATATGGGGCTAATCCCTGTGGTCGATCTGTCTGGATGCGTCCAAAGCATTCTGGAACTGTCCAAAAGCAACGCAAGCTCTGAGAATCAAATGTTTCAGAAACGGCTGTTCCTGCTCGCCCGCAGAGCGATTGACGAGAAAAAACTTCCGTGGACGTTCGCTGCGGCGCTTTTGGATCTGCTCCGTCGCTTCAGCAATCCGGCGGGCGAGCTTCCCTATTTTGGATTTGTGCCTTATGACGACGTTTCCGTCCTTCGGTTTGATTCGTTTCATAAAGAGGAAATAGAGCGTCTCAAAAAGAGAAAGGACGTTATTCTTAAGTATTTGGGCGGCGAGGCTCCCATCAGACGCCTTTTGGAGCTGGAACAGGCAGACAAGATCGCCCAAATCAAAAGCCAATTCTCAGCCGAGGATTACCGTCCCGAGCTCCACGAGGGTATGAACGTTGTCGGCTGTCTGAAAAAGGCTCGTGCCAAAAAGGGCAGGAACGATGTGTTCGAGGGGGCTCGTAAGATCAGCGTGGAAGATCTGCGGGACAGAGCCGCGCAGCTGCAGAATCGGATTCAGGGCGAATTCTCCCAGACGTTTGCGTCGGATCCCAAGAAATACTTGATGGATTGGATAGAAAAGAATCAGATCGGGCTCTCGTTCTTTACGGATGAGACGGCTTTGAGCAGGGAACTGCCGTCCATGTTGCCGACCATCCGTCCGAGCCTTCCCATGCTCTACTACCAGGAGGGTGAGAATTCGCAGGAGGCATGGCAGACTGCCTATTGGCGCGAAATCGACGACTATCTCAATGAATTGCGCGACTGGACCGTCGGCGAAAATTGGAAAGAGTATACCAGCAGGCTAAAGGGCGCGTATGACGAGCTTTGGGAAGATAAGTGGTTCGACAGAAAAAAAGACGAGCTCAAGTCGGAGCTTGAGCTCATTCAGAACAAGCTGGCGGACATGACCTTGGAGGAGACCTTGATCGGAAAACTGCAAAGCGGCGACTGGCTTTCTTGCCCATTCATTCCCGGCTTGGCGGGCGGTCAGGCGGTCTCTCAGGGCTATCTGCTCTTGTGGGATCAAAGCGCGTCTGATGATTATGCAAACACGCTCGACGCTGGGCTGAACATTGTCTTTATGGGTCAGGAAACCAATCGCGCCATTCCGCTTGCAGGCTTGCAGATCATGTCCTTTAACGCCACGGAGGAGTCGCTTCAGGCGACAATTCCCGCCCTTCAAATCGACTGGTCGGAGGGCTGAGCGGCGCGACGCGCGGACTGTGCGGAGTAAAGACGATGAATAAGGAGAATATAGGATATGCCATACAGTTTTTATTGCACAAAATGTGGAAAACGCCTCAGCCAGAACAACGAGGAAGGGACCAGGCCGGTGCTGTTTGACCTCGGTCCGCTGGTCGCGGGGGAGGAAGGGTTTAAGGTGCTGCAATGGTTCGTGGACTCAAGGGAACTGCATTCTCTGGTTGACGGGACAAGAACTGTCCAAAAAGGGAATGGGGACTTTGATTATCATGAGGTCACCATTTCTTTTGAAAAGTGCGTTCGGAACATCGCGGCGAGAAAAGGGCTTTCATCCGACGGGATGACGATAGATACAATGAAAGCGTACTTGGACGAGGGGCTGCAGGTGGATGATGACGAATCGAAAGAAGAGGAAGCCTCAAAACAGGACGTTCAGAGCATTTTCCGCACTTTGATTCAGCAAGGAGACGATGCTCTTTGGGATGTTCATGCAGAGGATGGTTTAAAGAACGACCTGAGAATGCTCAGAGATAAATTTAAGGATGGCAATTTGACCGCGTACATCGAACTCTACCACGCAAAAGACGATAAGGACGAGGACGTGTTGGAGGGCTTTGATTACTACTATGGCGGACAGCGCAAATTTGCGCGGTATCGCGTCTGCTCCTGTGGAAGCAAACTTTTTCAGCACGCCGGAGAAGCGGAGCACCGCACCATAACCTTTGTGGGGCAGCAATCCTCCGGAAAGACCTCAACAATTGTCGCGTTGGCTGACTATGCAGAAAGAGGCTCCTTCGACTCGAAAAGCAAAACAGGTATCTGGAAAGAAGCCCCCTCCTTGAATGCGCTTTGCAGTATCTCTCTTTGTGAAGATGGAGAAGTAAATGCCCGTTTGAGAAATGATCTGTCTAGATATCATGACGAAGGATGTGCTCCCCTTAAGACAAACGATCCAAGCAATTCCTACTCAGCCACTTTCCTTATTAAGCCCAACACAAATGAGGCAGGTCAGAATCTCCACAACTGTCTGTTGACACTCTACGATATTCCCGGCGAGCTTTGCGGCGAGAAAAAGAAAGATAAACCGGATACTGAAAAGATTGCCGAACGGCAACGTAAATCATATGATGAAGCGGTCTCGGATAAGTTGGATATAGAAAGAATTTGGAATGAATATCCCATCACATTGAACTGCGACGCTTTTATCGTCTGCTTTGACACTGAGATGAGCCAATACCGATCGGAGGACGACAGCGGAGCATCTATTTGGCCGCAAGTCCAAAAAATATGCAGTTGGGCTGACGAATATCAAAGATTACGCCAGAGAGAAAAGCATGTGCAAAACTATGCGCCCATGATGCTATTGTTTACCAAATGCAAGGAAGTCGAACAGAATCGGGATCGCAAAGGTAACGGGGACAGCGAGCTTGACTCGGACTATAGTAACGGCTGTTATCTGTTTCGTGAAGAGCTTGACCGTATGATGACTCTTGAAGATAAAGGTAAGCGCGAGCTTTACAAGTACACGTTGGAGGAAATGCAAAAGAACGATTTTAAAAAAGCGTTTATTTCTGTTCTGCGATGCTCTCCTTTCGGTTTTGACGCCCCACTGGAAAAAAAACCGGAGGAGACAAAGCGCCTCCCTGAGCCCTACAATGTGGACAAGCTGTTGTACTGGCTGCTGATGGTGTCCCGCTGCGCGCCGGTGGAGGCGGAATTCAGGGCAAACGACTTGAGCGGCAGCACGGAGAGAGACTGGGCGCTGAACAGCTATTACTTGACGCGTCCTCAATACAGAGATGAAAAGCCGCTGAATGACAGCGATCAGGAGGCTTTGGCGCGTTGTAGCCTTTTTGCGAACCCAGGCTATTTTGATCGTGAGCTCGTTGAGACGCACAGGAACAAATGGGACCATCGTTATACCATGTTCCGGTGGAGGCAGTCCAAGTTCAGCAACCACTTGAAGGAGTAAACCGATGGATCGATACAGCTTGCTTTATGGTACGAACCAAAACGACGTCTATAAATATCTCGGACGCGCGAAAAACCTGTCGCGTTTCATCAAAGCTCTGAACGGCGAGAATCCGGATTCCGTCATCGAAAAGACCCTGTCCTTTATGGCGGGCAGCGGCAATGCTGGCGCGAACGGGGACGAGCCGTTTCCCACGATCCGATATGCCCCGCTCTATATGAATCGGCTCGAGGGTATGCGGAGCGATATGAAACCCTTCTACGCGCTTTCGGTCAACGCGCCGGAACGTAAACCGGGCAATCGCCCCACGACGTATGAGTACGTGTATTTCCTTGGGCGGGATTGCCTGTCGAAGCAGGAGGGTGGATACTGCTTTATTGACCATGTGTTCGGCTCGCATTTGGCCACATGGGAGGACGTCCGCGATTACCGAGAGGGGAAGCGAACCCTCTCGTTCAATGCGCCACCCCGCAGGGTCGATCCCATTCTGCAAAACGAGGACGCCGCGCTTCTTTACGGCGCGATTAAGCATCTCTACGCGAACAAGCTCGTAGTCATTCGCCTGCCGGAGGACGACCGATTCATCCATACGGCGATGGACTTGCTGACACAACTGTACTCGCTGTTACCAGAGAGCACAGGCATGGAGGTCGGCTTTGCCGTCAATGTGTCGGCGGAGCAGCTGATCGATATCCCCAAAAAGACATATACGCGCATCTTCGTCCAGCCGGCGTCCGCTTCAGTCAACGCCCTTACAAGCGACTATACCCTTTTTGATTTGAGTCAGGACGGTCAGATTCTTCCGTCCTCCGGCGCGTTTCAAAATGTGCTATCAGGCTGGGCAATGCACAGCTGGGAGCACAGACGGGATGCGATGCGGGTTCTGTTCCGAGATGCAAGATTTCTTGACGGAGAGGCGTTTCTGTCGGGTTCCCAGCAATTCCTCTCAGACCCATTCTTCACTTGGATTAATTCCGATCAAGATAATGGAACGATTGGTTCGTTTGCAGAGTTGAAGGCAAAGCACGATTCCTTCTCAGCCTGTCGCATTCCTTGGTGCGCCGAGTTATTTAAGCGTCGCAGCCCGGCTCTGCTGAAGCCCGAAATGGGTATCAATACGTTGGCCGGTGAAGAACTCGCCGTGCTGCTTCTCTCTTCCGAGAAGGAGAGCGGCAAAGAGGATTCGAGCGATGATATCAAAATCCAAGACATCGTCGCGTTTGTGGATGATCCGATCACTATGCTTCGCGTCTTCGTATTGAGGGCTCGAGATAGTTTTCTGGCATACGCAAAAAGCCTTTTGGAAAAAAAGACGCTGGCTTACGAGGATGAAGCACGGAAAAAGGATAAGGAGCACGAGGAGGCAATCGCTGCGTTAAAGACGGAACAGCAACGCGAAATCAAGCGGATCGAGGCGGAGAAAAAGAGCTTCGAAGAGAGCGCGAGCAAGGCCGAAAATCGCGCACAGAAAGCCGAAACTGAAAAGGAATCCGTCCAAAAGAAACTGAAAAACGCTAATTCTGAGCTGGAGCGGGCGAGAAGCGAAAAGAAAAAGGCCGAGGAAACGAATCGTTCCTTGGAAGCACAGTTGCGCAAAAAAGATGAAGACCTGCAAGATATAGAGAACGACCTAAAACGCGCCCAAGAAGACGCCAGAAAGTTGCGAGAGGCAATGCCCTTGTCCGAGATGTCGAGTCTTGAGATTACAAAGCCTGATAACGTCGCCAAGTCAAGACCACCCAAACGGCTCAAAAAGGGCTCCTACAGGATACTGTACATTGCGGCAGCCATCGGCTTGCTTTTGGGTATTTTGACCAGTAGTGTCATAGGTGGTGTGATTAATTCAAAAAAAATAAAACAATATAAGGAGACGATTCAAACACAAGCAGTTACCATCGATGGTTGTAAGAAAAAAATCTCTGAGCTAAAGTCCGAGATCCAGTCTTTGTCGGCGAGTGGCGCGGAAGCGCCGGAACCCGCTCCCTCGACGAGCACATCGGTTGATGAGAAGCAAGACGACGCGCCGACGGACAGCGCAATTGACAACAGTATATGGCGCAACCGTGATCGTCTGGCGAAATTAGGAGTTGATGTAATAAGCGGAAATCGAGATTCCTTGCCGATGGAAATGCAAGTGGGATCAGAGCGCATCAGCTTGGTTGAAGGAAGCGGTCAGAGCAACGCGATTCAGGCGAAAGGAAATGCTCTGTTGATTGAATTTGAGAGTGGTGTCTCGCTCTATACTGAAGCTGCTTACCAAGATGTATGGAGTCTTGCCAAGGAGTCCGAGGAAGGTATTCACGGGTATTATGTGTCCTTTGAGGGCAAATGGCTCGATGTGAGTCAAGTCCTGCCGGAGGAGGCTTTTGCACAGGGTAAGGTGTGGAGATTTAATAAGGATGCAAAGAATTTGACGTCCGCGTATGATTATATCGGTACGACGGCGTTTGCCGTGGACGGTTTAAGAGAAGGTTGCCTTTTCGTTTTTGCGATTCGAGAGGGCAACGAATTTAAAGCGGCTTCTATCATAGATGATGGCAACTTGACTGCATCTTTCTATGAGTTAAATGATAATCAGGGCTTTCAGCTAATAAGTACAGAAGACAGCAATCCACTTCCTGAGATCTGTTACGTTAGCCTTAAAAATTCTGTTTTCACGTCGTTACCTGAAAAGGCAAGAATACTATGGGTGACAGGAGACGAAAGCTATCTTCTGTTTTGTGACTACGATAAATTACAAGCCAGCAAACCTGACATACTGCAAGAGTTTTTGAAACGAGCAGGAGATCACCCGCTCGAAGCGCTTTTCAGAGATAAAAAAGGGAATACTGTCGATTTGATTAACGATGTTGTTCTCAAGGCTGCTAATGAGATTTCGCGCGGACTCAGCGAAAATGCTTCTTGGTCCAGAGAACGTACCAACTTGCTTAGAATGGATTTGTTTTTAATCAATGATAACGATAGGAAAATCTGGGTCTATGCAGAAAAAGATACTAGTGTAATTAAAGCGACTCTCGACAACAGGCGCTCATCATGAATGTACTGAACATCGAAGTGTTTCGAGCGCTTAGCCGAGGAATGCCAGCGCATCAAAGGAGGGTAAATTCAAATGGAGAAAAAAACCGTAAGACGAATTCTTGCCATAATACTCATTATTATTCTCGTTCTTACAACTGTTCATGTGGTCAACAACATTAAAGTGAACAAGACGATAAAGAACTTTACGGAGGCCGCCCATACAATGGATGTGCGATCCATGCTGGCCGAAGTGAACTCTACCTTCTCAGTACCACTTTTGATGGTCATCAACCTGTCCGGCGTAAAAGATACATCCGATTTTCTGGAACAAATATTCTCATTCATCGGAGCGGATTCTTTGCAAACCACGGCGGAGGATTTCTTTTCTTCCATAGAAATTCAACCCCGACTTTTCTCCCATTTTTACAGCCTTCTGCACAAAGAGTGTACCGTTCGTGTGAAAATCCTATACGGCACGGCAGGAGTACGAAATGAGATGAATGCTAAAATCAAGTGCATTAAGCGCGATGGAAACTGGTATATTTCGGGGCTAAAATGATTGGGTATAGTCGCAAAATGAGCAACTAGTCCGTTTTATGGGATAGGTCAAGTGATACACTGGCGTCATCAAGAGCAGGGGAGCGAGCAAGATGACACATAAAGAGCTACAGAGAGCACTCCGGCAACTCAGCTAATACCAGTTGAGCCAGATCGGCCAGACAGCCATGCGGTTTCTCGCACAGAACCAAGAGTTGGCTGACATCGAGCCAAAAAGCTGTCCGTGCTGCGGGGGGTCAGAACGCACAGTTCATCCGCAAGGGATTTCTTAAAGGGAAGCAGCGCTTCCAACGCAAGTCTTGCGGCAGGAAGTTTACCTACGATTCCAAGCAGTTGACCTCCAACTCTCAGGGTTGTATCTAAAATTATACCCAAATCCGTGAAACTGGACTCATAAATTTTGCTCGCACGGCTATTTGATGTTACCAGCGCGAGATTTCCAACGGAAATTGCGTCTCTCCTCAAAAAATGGGCGCAAAACCCCACCCTCTGATACGGAGGGCTGCCGGAGGATATGCAGTTGCCGCGTCTAAGCTGCGGCGAACCGCAGCCAGATTTCCCTGAAGGCATATCGCCATGTGTTACTGAGACTATCCTAGGAATTGTGTAAACCTCCGATGTAGTGTAAAATAGGGACACTACATTGGAGGTATTACTATGAGTGGGAGCAGAAGGAAGCGCAGTCCAGAAGAATCGCTTTCGCGCTGTACGCTTTATGCGCGGGCTTGCGGCTCGAACGCGATTTTGAGGGTCATTCCCATGCCGTCCGCCAGGCGCTTGAGCGTTTTGAGCGACGGGTTCGCGTTCCCTTTTTCCAGCTTGCTGATGTCGCCCTGCGCGATCCCGGTTCGTTCGGCGAGTTCTTTTTGCGTCAGCCCGGACGCATGGCGCGCGTCGATCATCGCCTGCATGATTTCATATTCCGGGGCGAGTGCTTCGTACTCCGCCTGAAACGCGGGGTTTTTCATCAATTCGCTTTTCAGCGCTTCCAAATCCGTCATGTATGCTCCTCCTTCATCCGCCTCATATAATCGGCGCGATATGTCTTTGCCAGCCGAAGCTCGGCGGGCGGCGTTTTCCGCGTTTTCTTGATAAATCCGTGTGTTGCGATAATAGTATGCCCCAAAACATAGAAATAGAGCACTCTGCTGATGTCGCCGGCGGCTTGTATCCGCAGTTCAAATATGCCGTCGCCGAGTGCTTTTGTGTATGGCTCACGGAGCGTGGGACCGTTTGCCTCAAGAATTTCAAGTGAGCGGATGACCTTTGCCTGCATCTTCGGTTCCAGCGATTGGATGAACTCGCTGACGGGCTTTGACCCGTCAGGCTTCGTGTAAAACGTTACAAGGTAGTTGGACATAAACCTTCTCTCCTCATACTGCGTCTCTATAATATAGGATAAATCCAATATTGTCAAGTGTCCTTTCCCAGCCGTTTCACCAACTTCCCCACCGCCCGTATGTATCGCTCCACGCCTGTCAATGTTGTCAGCAGCGGGTCACCGTCGCGTATTTCGCCGACGGCGATGATGTCCGGGTCCTGGCGCAGGATCGCGCAGGCCGCCGGCAAAGGTCATGCCGGTCTTCTCGTTGATCTGCACCCGGTTGACGCCCTCGATGTTGTACTCGACGGGGTCCTCCAGCGTGACGATGTTGACCTCGCGGGTGTTCAGGTCGTGGATGATCGTGTTCATCGTGGTGGACTTTCCGCTGCCCATCGGCCCGACGATGAGCACCACGCCGCTGCGGCAGCGGATCATCTTCTCGTACTTGTCGAGGTCGGAGCCGGTCAGCCCGATCTGCTCCTTGCTGATGCCGCCGCCGGACTTGTCCAACAGGCGCAGGACGATCTTTTCACCGTAGACCGTGGGCAGCGAGGACACGCGCAGGTCGATGTCCTTGTCCCTGAGCTTGACGTTGAAACGGCCGTCCTGCGGGATGCGGCGCTCGGCGATGTCCATGCCGGACATGATCTTAATGCGGGAGATGACCGAGTTTTGCAGGTCGCTCGGCACGGTGAGGATGTCGCGCATGACGCCGTCAATGCGCATACGCACCTGCAGCTCCCTCTCATGCGGCTCGATGTGGATGTCGCTCGAGCGCTCTGTGATGGCACGCTCGAGCAGCGAGTTGACCAGCCGGATCGTCGGCGCGTTGGTCACGCTGTCGTCGCCAAGCTGGTTGGCGGCGAAGCCCTCCGCCGTGACGCTCGCCTCCGCGTTCGCGCTGTGGTCGCGGCGCATTTCCTCGATGGCCTTCGCCGCGCCCTCGTTGCCGTAGAGCACCATGATCGCGCGCTCCACCGCCGCCGCGCGCCAGCACGGGCACAACCTTGCGGCGCACCGCCTTGCGCACCTCCTCGATGGCGTAGAAATTCAGCGGGTCCGCCATGGCGAGGTACAGCTCGCCCTTCACCTGCCGGATCGGCACCACCTGATGCTGCCTGGCGATGTTCTTGGGCACGGCGGAGGCAAGCTCGGTCGGGATGGGAATCTTCGTGAGATCGACAAATTCGATGCCGAGTTGAATCTAAAGCGCCTCGATGAGCCGATCCTCGGTGATGATATGGTTGGCGATAAGCACCTCGCCCAGCCGCCCCTTCTGCGTCTTTTGCAGCGCGAGGCCCTTTTCCAGCTCCTCCTGCGTGATCGTTCCCGCAGCGAGCAGCAGTTCGCCCAAGCGGCGGTAGAATGCCATGAATCCTTGCTCCTTTACAGTTTTACCTCCGGCAGCAGCACCACCAGGAACGGTACGCCGCCGCGCCAGCGCGCGCCGCACAGGCGGCGCGCGTACACCACGAGCTGCCGCCCCTTGGCGGTCCTGTCGGAAAAGCTGACCCAGTTCTCGGTCTCCATGCAGCGCGCGGTCAAATCGCTCCACTGCGGCAGCGGCGCGAGCTTTCGGATGCGTGTATCGTCCTCCTCCGCGCTCAGCATGCCCCAGCGCTCCAGCCGGCGCAGGCAGTACAGCTCGCCGTCCCGCGCCTCCACCACGCCCGCCGGCAGGATGTCGGCGGTGAGCAGGCGGCTCTTCCCCTCGGCGTTTGCCATCGGCTCGTTGAGGTTCACGCGCCCGACCATCTCATAGTACGCTGCGGCGTCCGGCTTCTCGAAGGCGAGCCCCGTCCCCGTCCGGGCGCGGCGGGCGATATAGCTGAGCGGGCGCGGGCTGTTGAACAGAAAGCCCTGTATCTTTTCGCAGCCCAGAACCTGCATCATGCGCAGCTGCTCCTTGGTCTCCACGCCCTCAATCAGCGTGGAAACGCCCAGCTCGCGCGCCATGTCGATGATCTTGGACACGATAACGTAGTTGCGCCCGTCCGGCGTGATGTTTTCCATAAACTTCATGTCGATCTTGAGCAGGTCGAAGTCCAGCTCCTGCAAGAGGATGAGCGTGGAATACTCGCTGCCGAAATCGTCCATCCAGATGTCATAGCCGTGGGCGCGGAAGCGGCGCATTTCCTCCTTGAGCCGCTCCTGATCCTCCACAAAGGCGGATTCCGTGATTTCGATCTTGATGAGTCTCTTGTCGCAGCGCGCCGCCTCCATCAGCGCGTCGATCTCCGCGACCATGTCGCACTCCTCGAAATCGCGGCGCGAAAGGTTGACCGACACCGGCACAATGGGGACGCCCTGCTCGCGGCGCATCGCAAACTCACGCAGCACCTGCCCCACAACGAACAGGTCGGTCTTATAAATCAGCCCACGCGCCTCCAGCACGGTGAGGAAGCGCGACGGCGAGAGCAGCCCGTAGACGGGGTCCTGCCAGCGGCACAGCGCCTCCTCGTTGCAGACCTCGCCGGTGATGGAACGGATGATCGGCTGGTAGTACACCTGCACCCAGCCGGAGGCGATTGCCTCGTCCAAATGGGCGACAATGTATTCCTGAAAGCGCAGCTCCTCGTCAAGCTGACGGCCGTACACGCGATAAAACGTATCCTTCCCGTCGCGGACGCTCTCATAGGCGCGCATGGCGCGGTCGATCAGAGAGATGGCGCTCTCCGTGCCGGTAAACGCGGCGAAGCCCGCCTTGCAGCTTACGCTGGCGTCGGACGCGGCGCCGCTCTGCCCTGCGCGCAGGTGCGCGAGCCCCGGCTCCGCCTCGTCCTCGTAGCACAGCACGCAGAACTGGCCGCCGGTGATGTGGCAGAGATAGCGGTCGGGGAACGCGGCGCGCAGTCGCTCCGCCGTCTTCACCAGCAGCGCGTCGCCCTGTGTGTAGCCGAAGCGGCTGTTGTAGTCGCGCAGGTGCTGGAGCTTGACGTAGCCCACCAGCGTCCCGCGCGACCGGTCCACCACATTGTTCAGCAGCACGTCCGCGTGGGCAACAAAGCTGGACAGATCCGGCAGACCCGTCAGACGGTTGTTGTCCAGTCCGCTGTTTTCACCAAGCAGCGCGCTCTGGTGGATACCGTCGGCCAGCGCCTGCTCGTCGAAGACGCCGTCGACCGTCCGGTCGCTGCCCGTGCGGCGCGCCTTGTGGGCGTAGATATTGGCGAGGCGCAGCAGCTTCTGCACATCCTCCTCCGATTCGGGCGCTGCGGTGACGCAGCCGACGGCGCAGCTCAGCATACATGCGCGCCCCTCCCACCGAAAGGTATGCAGCCTGTCGCGGCAGCGCGCGAGCTTTTCAAGACACGCCGCCGCGTCCCCTTCGTCAAGGCAGACAAGCTCGGACTCGGCGCAGGAAAACACCGCGCCGTCGCCGAACACGCCGCAAAACGTTTCCACGAAAAACCGGAGCATTTCGTCCGCGGCGGCGGAACCGAAGTAGTCGCGGTAGAGCTGGAGCTGCTCCAAATCGGCCAGCAGCAGCGTCAGCGGCTTCCCCGCGTTCCCGCCCAGCCGGGCGAGGAGCGCGTTGCGGTTGAGGCAACCGGTTTTGCGGTCGTGGTCGCGCTCGTAAGCAGCGGTCTCAAGGTTGCGCATATACTTCATGCGAACCTTCAGGGCAAGCAGATAGATCACGAGGGCGGCAAAGTAAAATTCCGCGCCGTGAAGCGCGTCCATGTAAAACAGCGTCTCCGGCTTGGAGCGGCAGGAAAGCCAGATGAAGATTGCCAGCCACAGCGTCATCACCGTCGCCATGCGCCGGAAATGGTCCATGGTGAACATGGGCAGGACGACGAGCAGCAGCAGGATCGTAACAGCCTCGCGTTCGGGGCTCCAGACCGTTTCAAGCAGAGCGCTCAGCAGAAAAACCGGCGTGCTGAGCGCGTACATCCACGCCGTCGCGTGCCGGGTCTCCTTCGGGATCACGAAACGCTCAATCAGCGCGAACAAAAGCGCGCAGAGCAGCAGCAATGCGCTGCGAAACAGCGTGACCTCCGGCGCGGCGACCACAGACTGCGCCGCCATGCTGATAACGCTCAGCGGCAGCAGCGCATACCACAGCAGCACGATCGCCCTGCGGTTCTCGCGGTTAAGCTCCTCCGACCAGCGCTCATATTCGCTTTTGTTGCTTCGGAGCACCCGCATATCCATGTATCGTTTCCTCCGTCGGCGCCTGTTATACCGGTACGCTATGTATTATATTCCATCTTGACCCACTGCGCAACAAAAAAACGATACGCTTGCGGAAAATGTCAAATTATGCTTTACTGTCGCGAAAAAATCCCGTATACTGTCTGTGTGCGCTTTCGGGTTCGGCAGGACGGTCGGGACGACGCGCGGAGCCGTCGCCGGGCGAGGGCTGATGATTGCGGCAAGGGAGAAACGACATGGAATACAACACACTGCAAGGAAAAAAGTGGGCGGTCTGCGGCGACAGCTTTACCAACGGCGACTTCAAGGGCGCGCCGGACGGCGAGCCGCTGTTTGACGGCGGCCCCTTTGCGGGCAAGCGCAAAACCTACGGCAATTTGATCGCGGCGCGCAACGGCATGACCGTGCAGCACCTCGCTGTCGGCGGCATGACGCTGGCGACGCCTTCGGACGAGCCGTTTCAAAACACCTTCTCCGGCGGGCTGTACCGGACCATTGACGCCGACGCGGACTACATCACGCTCTGCTTCGGCATCAACGACAGCCACCACCGCCCCAAGTCCGTCGCCGACGACGGGGAGGTCAAGAAAGGGATCATCCTCCTCGGCGACCCCGACGATGCGCGCATTGACACCTTCTGCGGCGCGTGGAACGTGGTGCTGGAGCACATCATTACCCACCACCCTTACGCGCACCTCGGCATCCTCGTTTCCAACGGCTGCGAGACCGACGACTACCGCGCCGCGACCATCGCCGCCGCGCGGCGCTGGGGCGTCCCCTACCTCGACCTCAACGGAGGTGAGCGCACCCCCGCCATGGGGCGCTCCACCAACCCGGCGATCAGCCGGCAGGTCAGGGACTTCCGCACGCGGATGTTCGCCGTCGATCCCCCGCGCAACACCCATCCCAACGCCAAGGCGCACGAGTTTGAGAGCGCGTTCATCGAAGGCTGGCTCCGGACAATATAAAAAAAGAGGCCGGACGTCTCCGGTCTCTTTTTTATGGGATGGCAAAATCAGCTCAGTGCGCCGACCACGATCTTCAGGATGAAGAGCACCGCGACGACCCAGGTGGCGGGATTGACCTGCTTCGTCTTGCCGCTGGCGATCTTCAGCACGACATAAGACAGGACGCCGAACATAATACCGTCCGAAATGCTGTAGGCGCAGACCATGATAATCATGGTCAGGAACGCAGGGATGCTTTCGGCATAGTCGCCGAAGTCGATTTCCTGCACCGGCGTGACCATCATCACGCCGACGATAATGAGCGCCGGCGCCGTCGCCGCGCTGGGAATGGAGCCGAACAGCGGCTCAAAGAACAGGGACAGCGTAAACAGCGCCGAAACCGTGACGGCGGTCAGGCCCGTGCGTCCGCCCTCGGAGACGCCGGAGGCGCTTTCGACGAAGGTGGTGACGGTCGAGGTGCCGAGCACGGCGCCCGTCGTGGTGCCGATCGCGTCGGAGAGCAGCGCCTCCTTGCAGTTGGGGATGGAGCCATCCTCCCGGATCAGGCCGGACTTGCCCGCGCAGCCGATCAGCGTTCCCACTGTGTCGAACAGATCGACAAAGAGGAAGGTGAACATGACAATGATAAAGTCGAAGATCGAGCGCCCGGAGGAAAAGATCTCGCCGAAGGCGAACTCGGCGAAATACGGCGCGCTGGGCAGGAACGAGCCGCCCGCGTAATGCGTCACGCCAAAGGGGATTCCGATGATCGTCGTAATGATGATGCCGAACAGCAGCGCGCCCTTGACGCCCTTGACCAGCAGGAACGACGTGATGACCAGACCGATCATCGCCACGCCCGCGCTGCCGGTGAACCACGTCTTGCTCAGCGCAGATGCGGTGGCAGCGTCCGGCACGACGATGCCCGCGTTTTGCAGACCGATGTAGGCGATGAACAGGCCGATGCCCGCGCCGATCGCCTTCTTGAGGTTGACGGGGATGCTGTTGACGATCGCCTCGCGGATGTTGAAGAAGGTCAGGATCAGGAAGATGATACCCTCACAGAACACCGCCGTCAGCGCCCACTGCCACGGATAGCCCATGCTCAGCACGACCGTGTAGGCGAAGAATGCGTTGACGCCCATGCCCGCAGACAGCGCAAACGGCAGGTTCGCCAGAAGCCCCATCACCAGCGTCGCAATCGCGGAGGTGATGGCGGTCGCCGCGAAGACCTTGCCGAAGTCCATGCCCGTGGCGGACAGGATGCCCGGATTGACCGCGAGGATGTACGCCATGGTCATAAAGGTCGTAATGCCCGCCATGATTTCGGTTCTGACCGTGGTGCCCCGCTCCGTCAGCTTGAAGAATTTGTCCAATGTTTTCTCCTCCTTTAAATTGAACTAAAAATATTTTAGCACATCTGACTAATTTTTGCAAGAGCAGGTTTTCTCAAATCGTGAAAAATATGCAGCGAGCCGAAGCAAAGCGCGATTTCACAGTGGAAAAAACGGAGAGCGTGTATTATAATGGAACGCGATTGATAGACAAACACTGCGAAAGAGAGGATCGACCGATATGAACCTGACAATGGAACGCGCCAGGGCGCTCAACCGCGATATGGTCACGGAGGAGCATCTGATCCTGCACTCCCTCAACGTCTGCTACGCCATGGAGGCGATGGCGAAGCACTTTGGGGAGGACAGCGAGCACTGGGCGGCGGTGGGCTACCTGCACGACTACGACTACGAGAAATACCCCGACGAGCATCTGGACCACACGGAACAGCCGCTGCTCGACGCGGGCGTCAGCGCGGAGGACGTGCGCGCCATCCTCGCCCACGGCTACGGCATCCGCAACGACGTGGAGCCAGTCACCGACATGGAAAAGTCGCTCTACACGGTGGACGAGCTGACCGGCATCATTCAGGCGGCGGCGCGGATGCGTCCCAACGGCATCACCGATCTCGAGGTCAAGAGCTTCCTGAAGAAGTTCAAGGACAAGAAGTTCGCCGCCAAGTGCAACCGCGCGCTGATCCTCAAGGGCTGCGAGCTGCTGGGCATGGAGCTCGGCGAGGTCGCGGGCATCTGCATCGAGGGTATGCGGGCGCACGCGGAGGAGCTGGGCCTCGCCCCGCGCGCGGAATGATACGGCGGGCGCGTTCCGAAGCCGTTCGGAACGCGCCCGCTTCCACTTATCAGACCGCCGCGAGGATGTGCAGGCTGCGCAGCGCCGCGTCCGCGATCCCGTCGTTGACGGCGTAGGCATGGCGCTCCAGCTCGTCACCCGGCGCGTCGGAGAGGCCCTGCGCGCGCAGCAGGCTCACCGTCTCAGCGCAAAGCCGCTCGATCTCGGCGCCCCGCGCCGCGTCCGCCGCGCCGGTGAGCAAGTCCTCCAGCGAGCGGGCGAAGGGCGCGCCGTCCGGCAGCTCCCGCAGGGCGCGGAAGCACCACTTGTAGTAGGGCCGGTAGCGCCGATGGAGCAGAAAACGCGCCGAAAGCGCACTTTTGGCGAACTCGAACGCCGCCAGATGCGCCGCCGCCGTCTCGCCGCGGGCAAGGCAGCGGGCGTGGTTGTACTGCCCCGCCTGGCCCATCAGCAGCAGGGCGCCCGCAAGGCGCTTGCGGCGCACGTCCTCCGGGAAGTACGAAAGCGCCTCGCGGATGCGGCGCACCTCGCCCCACTCGTCGAAAAACAGCGCGCCGTTCGTCGCCTCCAACAGCGCCTGCTCCGGCAGCGTCAGCCACTGATGAAGGCTCAGACGGCCGTCGAGCGCGCCGACCGTCCGCGCGAAGAACTCGCGCGTGCGCACGACCCCGTGCCGCGCGCCGCCGACGGGGGCGAGCGCCGCGCGCGCCACGCCGCCGTAGACCTTCGGCAGCTTTGCGTAGGCGCGTTCCAGCAGAAATTCGCTCCGCCGGTCCACGACGTCCTCCTCCGGCAGAAGGATGAGGAAGCCCGGCTCAAAGTCGTGGTCGCGGGAAATCTCGTCGTCGTAGCCGAGGCATTCCGACCCCGCGCCGAACATGCCCACGGCGAGGCGGGACAGCAGCTCCGGGAATTGCGTCTCCAGCATCGGCCTGCCGCAGTCCTCGTAGAACGCCCGGCTCAGCTCAAGCCCGTTCATAGATTGCCCTCGCCGCCTCGCGGCAGTCCCGCGCCGCCGCAAACCAGCCGTAGTGGTCGAAGCCGGGGGCGCACTTTTCGCAGACAAAGGCGTAGTACCCGTCGCGCGGGACGCTCTCGTCGCTCAGCAGCGCCGCCGCCCGCTCCAGCAGCGCGGCGACGCGCGCCTCCCCCGCCTCCATGCCAAGCTCCGCCGCTGCGGCGTCCGCCATGTTCAGGCAGGTCACGGCCTGCTCCGGCGCGCTGCCGCGCACACGCGACATCTGCTCCAGCGCCAGCTCGTAAAGAGAAAACGCCTCGCAATGCCGGCCCAACGCGGCGCAGGCCGCCGCCATGTTGTTGTACAGCCCGCCGAGCAGGCGGGGCGGGGTCTCGTCCGCCTCGCAGAGGGCACGGGCGCGCTCGAACAGCGCCAGCGCGCGCTCATTCTCGCCGAAAGCGCTCAACGCGGTCGCGGCGTTCACAAGCGTCGTCCCGGCGGTGACGCCTTCGGTATGGCCCAGCTCGTCCAGCAGGCGGAGCGCGCGGTCGATGCAGGGCAGGGCGGCGTCCCGGTTTGCGGTCTTGCGGTAGTGTCCCGTCAGCTCGTTGCAGAGGAACAGCTCGCCGCGCCGGTCGCGCCCGCGCTTCGCCTCCTCCAGCCAGTAGAGCAGGTGCCGCTCCGCGCCCTCGTAATCGCGGCGGCTCATGTACTCGTCCAGCTTCCGCGCAACGCGCTGCTGGGGGATCGGCTGCACGTCCGACCGCTCCACGCACAGCGGGCAGACCGGTTCGAGGTAATCCTCCGGGCGCAGGGGGTGGCTGCGGTCGCTCATCGGAAACGGCTCCTTTCATAATTTGGTGTGATATTGTATATAGTTTAGCATATCCGCGCGCCCGTGCCAAGAGCAAAATCGCTTGTCACGGGCGGCAAGACGTGGTATCATCTGAACCGAGGTGAGAGATATGGACCGCTATCGCCTGACAGAGGCGGAATATGAAACCGCGCTGGCGCTGCGCCGCGAGCTGCATATGCACCCGGAGCTGTCCGGACAGGAGTGGGAGACGACGGCGCGCCTGCGCGCCTTCTTCGCCGCTCGCCCGGCGTTCCGCATACTGGATACCGGCACGGAGACCGGACTGCTCGCGCAGCTCGGCGCGGGCGCGCCGGAGGTCTTGCTGCGCGCAGACATCGACGCGCTTGCGCAGACCGAACAATACGACAGCCCGTGGCGGTCGCGGAACGAGGGCGTCATGCACGCCTGCGGGCACGATTTCCACGCCGCCGCTCTCTGCGGCGCGGCGCTGCTGCTCGCGCGGGCGCGGTCCGAGGGGGACCTGCGCGGGACGGTGGACCTTTTGTTCCAGAGCGCGGAGGAGACGACCACCGGCGCAAAGGCGCTCATTGACGCGGGGCTGTTTGGCCGCGTCCGCCCCGCGCGGTGCTTCGGGCTGCACAACTGGCCGTCCGTGCCCACGGGCGGCGTCGTCTGCCGCGCGGGCGCGGTCATGGCGGCGAAGAAGAACTTCACCGTCCGTGTTCGCGGCTTTGGCGGGCACGGCTCCATGCCCCAGCTCAACATCGACCCCATCGTCTGCGCCGCCGCCATGGTGCAGTCGCTGCAAACGGTGGTCAGCCGCAACATGGACCCGCGCGACGCGGTGGTGCTCTCGGTCAACGCCCTCGAGGGCGGCAGCGAGGCGAACCTCGTCGTGGAGGACGCGACGCTGCACGTCACGCTCCGCTCGCTTTCGGAGCGGGCGATGGCGCGCGCGGTCGAGCGGATCGAGGCCATCGTCGCGCACACCGCCGCCGCCTACGAGTGCCGCGCGGAAATCGACTGGCGTGAGGATATCCCCGCCGTGGTCAACACGCCGGAGATGACTGCCCTTGCGCGCCGCTGCGCGGAGGCGGCGGGGCTGACGCTCACGGACGCGCCGCCCTCGCTCGCGAGCGAGGATTTTTCGCTCTATCGCGCCCATGTGCCGTCCTTCTTCTACTGGGTGGGCAGCGCCGCCCCCGGCGAGCCGGGAGAGGAGCTGCACCGTCCGCTGTTCCACGCGGACGACGAGGCGCTGCGCCGCGCGGCGGAGCTGTATGCCGCTTCGGCGCTGCTGGCCAATCGGGAGGCAGTATGATAAACGCCGTCTTTCGCTTTGCCCGCCGGGAACCGATCCTGACGGCTGCCGCCCTTGCCGCGCTCGTGAGCTGCTGCTTCGTCCCGCCCGACCGCGCCTACCTCGGCTACCTCGACCTGCGGACGCTTTCGCTGCTCTACGCGCTGATGCTGGTCGTGGAGGGCCTGCGCGGCGCGGGCTTATTCGAGCGTCTGGCGCACCTCGCGCTCCGATGCGCGGGGAACACGCGCGCCATGGCGGTCCTGCTGACGGTGCTGACGTTTTTCAGCGCCATGCTCATCACGAACGACGTGGCGCTGCTGACCTTTGTCCCCTTTGCGCTGGCGCTCCCCGGTCTGGACGGCGGCGCGCTGCTGTGGATCGTGGCGCTGCAAACCGCAGCGGCGAACCTCGGCAGTATGCTCACGCCTGTCGGCAACCCGCAGAACCTCTACCTGTACTCGTATTACGCTCTGTCGGCGGGGGACTTTTTCGCCGTCACACTGCCGTTCTGGCTGCTGTCGCTGGCGCTGGTGTCGGCGCTGTGCTTCACGCTGCCGAAAACGCCCATGGCGTGCGCGGACGCGGACACGCCGCCGCTCGACCGACGGAGGCTGGGGCTGTACGGCGCGCTGCTTGCCGTCTGTCTGCTGGCGGTGTTCCGCGTCCTCGGCTGGGAGTGGATGCTGCTGCTCACGGTTGCGGTCCTGCTGGTCTTCGACCGGGGCATGCTGCTGCGCGCGGACTTTATGCTGCTGCTGACCTTCGCGGCGTTCTTTGTCTTTTCCGGCAACCTCGCCCGGCTCGACGCGGTGGCGGCGCTGCTGCGCCGACTGCTGGACGGGCGCGAGTATCTGACCGCGCTGCTGGCCAGCCAGGTCGTCAGCAACGTGCCCGCCGCGCTGCTGCTCTCCGGCTTCACCGGCAACGTCCGGGACCTGCTGCTCGGCGTGAACGTCGGCGGGCTGGGCACGCCCATCGCCAGCCTCGCCAGCCTCATCAGCCTCAAGCTCTACGCCAGGCACGAGGGCGCGCGGACGGGGCGCTATCTGCTGACCTTTACGCTGCTCAACATCTCGCTGCTGCTTGCGCTTTCGCTCGCGCGGCTGCTTTTGTGAAGCCATGACACACTGAGCGTCCCCGAAACCGTTCGGCTCCGGGGACGCTCAAATCGTCGACAAAGGCTTCGCCTTTGCCGACGAGGGGGTTTCGCTCCGCTCCTCGCACGATTTGTCCGCATACTGCGGACAAATCGCACGTTCGCTTCGCGCAAGGTGTTTTTCTGACGCGCATGTCGTCAGAAAAAGGGATTTCTAGTTCATTTCGCGCCTGCGGGCGCGAAACTCTGCGAGGCTTTTTGACAAACTGAGCGTCCCCGAAACCGTTCGGCTCCGGGGACGCTGTTCTTTTTTATGTAACAATATGCAGTGCACGGCGGCTTGCGCGAAAGGCGGCGCTCCTTTACAACGTCAGCTGTTGCGCCCGGCAAGCCCGACGGCGAGCGCGGCGAGGAACCCGTCCGTATCCGCTCCGGCGACGACGGCGACCGCTTCGTCCGTCAGACGGCGCACCTCGCGCGCGCAGCCCTCCGCGCCCAGCAGATCGGCAAAGGTGATCTTGCCCTCCTCGGCGTCCGAGCCGATGGGCTTGCCGAAGGTCGCCTCGTCGCCCACCACGTCGAGCATATCGTCACGGATCTGAAACGCCAGCCCCAGCAGCGATGCGTACCGTCCCAGCGTTTCGGTCGTCTCCGCGTCCGCCTCCGCCGCCGCGCAGCCCAGCTCCGCCGCCGCGCGGATCATGGCGCAGGTCTTGCGGTCGCACAGCGTCGTCAGCGACTCGCGGTCGTGACCGTAACCGGTCAGGTCGAGCACCTGTCCGGCGACCATGCCGTCCGCCCCGCTCGCGCGCGCGAGGGCGCGCACGGCGTTCAGCTTCGCCCGGTCGCTCAGTCCCTCCGCCTCTGCGATCAGGCGGAACGCCTCGGGCTGGAGAGCGTCGCCCGCCAGCGTTGCCATGGTCTCGCCGTAGACGACGTGGTTCGTCGGCTTGCCCCGGCGCAGCTCGTCGTTGTCCATGCAGGGCAGATCGTCGTGGATCAGGGAATAGGTGTGCACCAGCTCCAGCGCGCAGGCGAAGGGAAGCGCCGCCCGCCAGTCCGCCAGTCCGCACAGCCGCGCGCATTCCAGCGTCAGCACCGGACGGATGCGCTTTCCGCCCGAGAGCACGCTGTAGCGCATGGCGTCGTAGAGCGTTTTCCACGGCGCGTCCGCCGTGAACAGGCGGTCGAGATAGTCCTCCGCCGCCGCGCGGTACGCCTCGCAGCGCACGCGAAACGTTTTATCGTCCATTGCCTTCCGCCTCCCCGGTAAACGGGCTCTCCACCGGCGCGCCGTCCGCGCCCTTGACGAGCTTCACGACCTTCTGCTCCGCCTCGTCGAGCATCGCCTCGCAGGCGGCGGCGAGCTTCGTGCCCTCCTCGAACAGCTTCAGCGAATCCGCGAGCTGCGCGTCGCCCTTTTCCAGCGCGCCGACGATCTCCTCCAGCCGCGCGATGCTCTGTTCAAAGCTCATTGCCTCACTCATTTTCGTTTCCTCCCAGCTTCCGCGCCTCCACGACGCAGTTCAGCGCTCCGTTTCCCAACGTCACGTCAATGTGCTCGCCCACTTCCGCGTCGGCGGCGCTTTTGAGCACCCGTCCGTCCGCGCCGCGCGCCACGGCGTAGCCCCGCCCGAGCACCTTGAGCGGGCTGAGCGCGTCCAGCGAGGCGCACAGCGCCGCAAACGTCCGCTGCCGCTCCGATACCTGCCGCTGCGCGGCGGCGGCGAGATTTTTCCTTGTGTAGTCCAGCAGCAGCCGCTTGTCCGACACGAACGCGGTCGGGTCGGTCAGCGCGCGCTTGCGCGCCAGCTCCGTCAGCCGCTTGCGCAGCGCGTCCAGCCGCGCGCGCTCGCTCTGCGCCATGCGCGCCTCGATCACAGAGAGACGGCGGCGCAGCTCGTTCCGGTCCGGCACGGCGATTTCCGCCGCGTTGGACGGCGTGGACGCCCGCGCGTCGGCAACGAAGTCGGCGATGGTGACGTCCGGCTCATGGCCGACGGCGGAAATGACGGGTATCTCCGAGTCGTAGATCGCGCGCGCCACACCCTCGTCGTTGAACGCCCAAAGGTCCTCGATGGAGCCGCCGCCGCGCCCCGTGATGATGACGTCCGCCACGCGCCACCTGTTCGCGTAGCGCAGCGCGCCCGCGATTTCCGGCGGCGCCTCCGCGCCCTGCACCCGCACGGGCAGCAGCACGACCTTCGCCAGCGGCCAGCGCGCGTTCAGAATGCGGATCATGTCGTGCACCGCCGCGCCCGCCGACGAGGTGACGACGGCGACGGTCCCCGGATAGCGCGGCAACGGCTTCTTATGCGCGGGATCGAACAGGCCCTCCTTCCACAGCTTGTCCTTGAGCTGCTCGAACGCGACGTGCAGGTCACCCACGCCCTCGGCGGTCAGTTGGTTTACATAAAGCTGATACGCGCCGTCGCGCGGAAAAACCGAGACGCGCCCAAAGGCGATGACCTTCATGCCATTTTCCGGGCGAAAGCGCAGATGCGCGGCGCTGCCCTTGAACATGACGCACTTGAGCGCGCCGCCCTCGTCCTTAAGCGTGAAGTAGTGGTGTCCGGAGGGATAGAGCTTATAGTTTGATATCTCGCCGCGCACATAGATTTCCTGCAGCTGCGGCACACGGTCAAGCAGCGCCTTAATAAAGGCGTTCACCTCGGACACGCTGAAAATTGCCTGCTGTTCCATGCTCCCTCCATAGAAAAAGAAGCGCCGCTGCGCGCGGCGCCCGCAATTTACGATTGGGCTTCGATCTCCCCCCGGACGAAGCTGCCGAGGATGCCGTTGATGAATTTCACCGTCTCCGCCGTCTCGTACTTCTTGGCGATTTCCACCGCCTCGTTGACGGCGACGCCAACGTCGATCTCGTCGCTGTACATCGCCTCGTACATCGCCACGCGCATGATGGCGGCGGCGACGAGGGGGATGCGTTCGAAGCGCCAGCCCCTGGCGTACTTGGCGATATAGCCGTCCAGCTCCGGCGCGTGCTCCGCCACGCCCGCGACGACGCCGCAGATATAATCCGTCTGCGTGGGTCCGGGCGGCTCGGCGTAAAGCTCGTCCTCCGTGCCAAGCGCGTCAAAGTGTTCCTTACTCAGGCGCCGGGCGGTCAGCTCCTCCGGCGTGAGGTCGGTGAAGCTGAGCTCGTACGCCAGATGGACGGCAATTTCTCTTGCTGTGTTGCGGGTCATAGGCGTCTCTCTCCGTCATTCGTTGAAGCTGATGCCGCCGATGTGAACGTTGACCTCCTTGACGGGGAAACCGGTCATACCGCCCACGGCGTTGAACACCGCGTCCTGCACCTTGCGCGCGACCTCGGGGATGGCATAGCCGTAGCGCGCCATGAGAAACACGTCCACGGCGATGCTGCCGTCCTCCTGCTCCACGCGCACGTTGCGCACCGCCTTTTTGCCGTTCTTCTGCTCGCCGACGTTCTGGCTCGCCGCGCCGACGCCCTCCACGTCCTTCACTGCGTCGGCGACGATCGCCGCGATCACGTCCTCCGCGATATGGATCGTGCCGTTCTCCTCGGCGCGGGTCATATACTCAGCCATAGGACACACCCCTTCTCATTCATTCGCTATTGTATTTTATCATTGTTTTCGGAAAAATACAACTGTTATTTTGCGCGGATGGCGCCGGGCGGAGCGTCAGCGGAAATGCCCCCCCCAAAAAAAAGCAAATCCCCCGGCTGACGCGCGCGTCAGCCGGGGGATATTTAATTGACCTCCAAAATTTTGATGGCGCTCGCTGCGAGGCCCGTTTCCTGCTTCACCACGTCGGTGATCTTGGCGATGTCCTCGGTTTGCAGGCCGTCGGTGCCGGTGGAAACCACCACGCTCGCGCCGCCGTCCGAGAGGAAGACCACGCAGTCGTCGTAGCCCTTGGCGGTTATCATGTTCTCGATCTGCGCCTCGGAGAGGGTGTAGCTCGCCAGCGCCTCGATGCTCTGCGCCACCTCGCTCGCCGCCGCCTCGTCCAGCTCCTCCGACGCGCCCGCCTCCTGCAGGAGCGCCAGCGCGCTGTCCCGCGCCTGGCGGCGGGAGAGGCGCGCGGCGGCGAAGTAGTCCGACGGCTCGGCGGCCGTCTCCGCCGTTTCCGCCGCCTCCGCCGCCTCCGGCGCGCCCGCCGCGCCCTCGTCCGGCGCGATCACCTCCGTCGCCTGTCCCAGCAGCTTGCCCGCCTCCTCCGCCTCGACCACGTTCTCGGCATAGCGTCCGTTGAGCACGATGGCGGCGACCACCAGCGCCAGCACCGCGCCCACCACGGCGTTCCGTTTCCACAGCTTCCTCATTCTTTTGCCCCTCCTGAAAAATAATATGACCTTCATCACGGTCTCCCCTTTACCACGGCGATGCGGTCGGCGCTCAGCCCCGTCAGCGCCGCCACCGCCTGAGTCAATTGCAGGCGCACGGCGGCGCTGCCTCCGCCCTCGCAGACAATCACCGCGCCCGCCCAGCGCTCTGTTCCCGGCTCGACGGTGAGCACAAGGCGCAGCCGTCCCGCGCCGTCGAAGGCGGCGAGCGCCGCCTCGATCTCGCTCTGCACCGAGGCGACGCCCTGCGTGTCGGCGGGGCGCGTCTCGCGGCGACCGCCGACGGGCAGGAGCATCAGCAGCACGCCCAGCAGCGCCGCCGCGGCGGCATAGCGGTACTTCCCCGCCAGGGCGCGCGCGCGGTCGCTCAGCCCTCGATCCATTCCTGCTTCTCCTTTGCAACGCCCAGCTCCTCCGCCAGCCACGCGGACAGCGCCTCGCAGTACGCGCCGCGCAGCGTCACCCGTTCCGGGACGCCCCGGTCGTCCGCCGTGACCTCGGCGCGCACATCCGCGCCCAGTTGTCCGGCTTTGTCCTCAATATATGCTGCGAGCCGCCGCGCTATGCCGTCGGAAAACGCGGCGCGCGCGGTTCCCGAAAGCTCGCGCTCCGCCTGCTCCACGGCGGCGCGGTAGCGGTCAAGGTCGATGGCAGGATCCGGCAGCTCCCACGCGGACAGCGGGTCCAGCAGCGCGCAGAGCACCAGCAGCCCTCCCGCGAAGCGCGCGAGCTGACGCGGCGCGCCGTCCGGACAGAGTCGGCACGCGACGCTCACGAGCAGCGAGCACGCGACGACGCTGAAAAGCCATTGCTGTAAATGATCCATTCTTCACCCCGTCGTAATCGCAATCGCCGCCAGCAGCGACGCCGTCAGCACCAGCGCGCACGCCGCCGTCATGGCAAACACGAGCGCGAAGGCGTCCCCCAGCCGGGCGAGGAAGTCCGACAGCGCTTTCGTGCCCACCAGCGCGGCGGCAAAGGCGGCGAGCTTGTAGAGCACGAGCTGCGCCCCGATGCGCAGCAGCGGCGCAAGACAGGCCGAGAGCACCGCGCACACGCCCAGCGCGCCCGCCGTGCCCCGCGCCGCGCCCGCCGCCGAGAAGACCGCCTCCGCCGCGTCGGAGAGGACGCCGCCCACCACGGGCACCGCGCCGGACACCGCCGCCTTCGCCGCCTTGACCGCCGCGCGGTCGGCGGAGCCGGTCAGCACGCCCGTGACGGTCAGGTACGCCGTAAACGCCGCGCAGAGCAGCTTGAGCGCGCCGGTGAGCAGCGATTTGAACCCGTCCGCCAGCAGTCCAAGCCGCCCCTCGCCCAGCATGGCGTCCGCCGCCGACGCGGCGATGTGGCAGTAGGTCAACGGCAGGAGGTATTGCGCCGCCGCGCCGCACAGCGCCTCGCAGACCAGCAGCGTCGTCACCTGCCAGACGGACGCCGTGGACACGAAGCCGCCGGAGGCAAGGGCGGCGGCGACGGTCGGCAGCAGGAGCTTCGCCAGGGTACCCAGCTCCTCCACGGTCGCCGCGCCCAGTCCCAGCAGCGCGCGCGTCTCGCCCGCCGCCACCGTCGCCGCCGCCAGCACGCCGCACAGCGGGACGTACTGCGCCGCCAAAGTATCCCGCGCCAGCGCGTCCGCCGCGCCGCACAGCAGGGCGACGAGCACCAGCAGCGCCGCGCCGCGCACGCTTTCGCGGAGCGCGCCGTCGAGCGCCGAGCGCGCCGTCTCCGCCAGCTCGGCCAGCTGCGCGGTCACAGCCACGCCTCCAGCAGCGACACCACCGCGCGCAGAAGCGGCGCGGCGCAGCCCAGCGCGCACAGCGCCCCCGCCGTGTCCAGCAGGCGCGCGAGCGCCTGCTGCTGCGCGTCGAGGCAGAGGGCTGAGCCGACGCGGCTGACCAGCGCGACGGCGACCACCTTGGCGAGCGGCAGGAGCATCGCGTTCGGCAGCGCGGTCAGCGCCGCCAGCTCCCGCGCCAGCGCCAGCACCTCGCCCGCCGCGTCCAGCAGCAGCACCGCGCCCACGGCGACCGCCGCAACGGTCAGCAGCAGTGCCAGCTCCGGCGCGTCACGCCTGAGCAGCGCGGCGAGCACCGCCGCCGCAATGCACAGCCCCGCAATTCGGACGACTGTTTCCATTTCCATCACGCAAAACCGAACAGCGCCTTGATGAGGTCGAACAACGCGCTGATCTCCCGCACCAGCAGCATCATGGTCGCCACCAGTCCCGCGAGGCTGAGCAGCATCGCCTGATCCGGGCGGTCGGAGCGCACGAGCAGCTGGTTGAGCACCGCCACCACGATGCCGACGGCGGCTATCTTAAACACGAGGTCGATATCCATGACGTTCCACCTTTGTCAAATCAACAGGATGACGAGCAGCAGCCCCGCGCTGAGGCAGAGCGCCGTCGTGAGCCGCTCCTCCTGCGCGCGGCGGCGCTCCGCCTCCTCGTAGCCCGCGCGCAGCATTTCCGCCGCGAGCTTCAGCGCGGCGCGGACGCCCTCCTCGTCCCCGCCCAGCCGCGCGCCGAGCGGGGCGAGCGCGGCGCGCTCCTCCTCGGGCAGCGGCAGGGCGTCGACCGCGCCGCTCCACGCCTCGCAAAGGCTTCTTCCCCGTCGAAGCGAGGCGGCGACCGCTTGCAGGAACGGTCCGGCTTCCGGACCGACGTCCCGCCGGAGCAGCGCCGGGAACGGCGTGAGCAGCGCGCGGATCTCCGCCTCCATCGCCTCGAACGCTGCGGCGAGGGCGCGGCGCGTCCGCTGTGCCGCGCGTCGCTCCTCCAGCAGCGCGCGCCGCGTCAGCAGGGCGGCGCAGAGGATCAGGAGCGCGCCGGCTCCCCGGAGCAAGGCACGTCCTCCACGCGGTAGCGGCGCGCGCCGCCCTCGATTGCGATGACGACGGCGCGCTCGAACACCTCCGCCGCCAGCAGCGCGCGCCAGAGCGGCTTGCGCGTCAGCTCCGGCACGTCGCGCGCGTGGATGGTGGCGAGCAGGGCGACGCCGCAGTTCGCCGCCGCGCACATCGTGTCTACATCCGCGCCGCAGGCGATCTCGTCCACGGCGATGACCTGCGGCGACATGGCGCGCAGGACCATCGGCACGCCCAGCGCCTTGGGACAGCCGTCCAGCACGTCCGTGCGCGCGCCCAGCTCCGTCTGCGGGCAGCCGTCCACCGAGACGGCGAGCTCGCTCCGCTCGTCCACCACAGCGACGCGAAGCCCGCCGTCGGAGAGGCAGCGGATCAGGTCGCGCAGGAGCGTCGTCTTGCCGCCGCCGGGCGGGGAGAGGATCAGCGTGCTCCGAAAACGCCCCTCGCCGTCGAACAGCTCCGGCGCGACCGCCTCGCCCACGCCGACACGCTCGCGGACGATGCGCAGGGCGAGGGAGGAATAGTCCTTCAGGCTGCACACCGCCCCGTCGCGCAGCACCACCGTGCCGCACACGCCGAGGCGAAAGCCCCCGCGCACCGGCAGAAACCCCCGGCGCAGGGATTCCGCCGAGGCGTAGCGCGAATACTCCGTCACGCCCGCGACCACGCGCTCCACGTCGTCGCGCGTGACCAGCGCGTCGCGCTCCGCCGCCGCGACGGGGTGCTCTCCCTCCGCCGTCACGACGGTCAGCGGGGCGTTGACGCGCAGGCGCAGCTCCTCCGCGCGTTCCTTGCGCTCGTCGGGCGTTTCCATCGCCAGCCGCCGCAGCCGGGGCGGCAGCAGCTCCGCCGCCTGCTCAAACCGCCGCACCCTGTCCTGTTCCATAATCGCTCGCCTCCTTGTGTGATGCTCCACTCTATGCGCGCGCGGACGAGCTTAGAACGTTTGTCTTGCAATTCGCGCGGAGGGGATGGAGGACGTGCCCGTCGGCGCGACGGTCAAGGTCACGCTGCCCGTTGACAATACGGGCGGCGGCATCGCGCGACTCAAGGCATTCCCAATCGCCTCATTCGCCAATCCGACGCCGCTGGGCGCGGGCGCCACGTTCGGCGCGGAAAATTAGCACAGCAAAAAAACATCGCCTGCCTCGCGTCGATCCGCAAGGCAGACGGTCTTCGTTTTCCTTATTCCCCCACATCCTCCACGTACACCGTCATCGTGCCGCCGCAGGTGAGGCCGTCCTCCGCTGCGGCGTCGGCGGTCATGTCCAGCTCCAGCACGGCGGTCTTGCCCGTGCCGAGCAGCGCGCGGGCGCGGCGCATCGCCTCCGCCTCCCCGCAGCCGCCGCCGATCGTGCCGTAGCCGCGCCCCAGCCCGTCCACCGCCATCAGCGCGCCGGACTTCACCGGCGTCGAGCCTTTGGTGGACAGCACCAGACACAGCGCCTTCTTCCCCGCGCCCTCCGCAAGGAAGCGCAGGGGCGACAGGTCCGCGTTTGTCTGCGCCAGCGCTGCCGCGTCCGGCACGGCCGGCGATGCGCGGCGGCACTCGATGAGCTGCGCCGCAATCGAGACGGCGATCTCCTCCGGCGTGACCGCGCCGATCATCAGCCCGATGGGCGCGTGGACGCGCGCGAGGCACCCGGCGTCGAACCCCTCGTCCCGCAGCGCGCCGAGCAGCCCCGCCACGCGGCGCTTCGAGCCGATCATGCCGAGGTAGCGCGGCTCCGCACCCGAGAGCAGCGCGCGAAGGCACTCGCCGTCCCACCGGTGCCCGCGCGTGAGGATGCAGACGTAGTCGCCCGCGCGAACGTCCAGCGCAGCGATGGCGGCGGCAAAGCCGTCGCACAGCACGCGCTCCGCCATCGGGAAACGCTCGCGGTTGGCAAACTCCGCCCGGTCGTCCGCCACGACGACGGAGAAGTCCAGCGCCGCCGCGACCCGCGCCAGCGCCAGCGAGACGTGCCCGCCGCCGAGCAGGATCAGCCGCTCCCTCGGCACAAAGCGCCGCGTGTAGGTCTCGCCCCCGACCGTTCTGGTCAAAACAGCGCTCTCCCCGCGCGCGACCTGCGCCAGCAGCGCCGAAAACTCGTGATTTGCCATAATCTCCCCTCCTTTTGTTCTCCTCCATTGTACCCGACGCGCCGCGCGCTGTCAATCTTCGCCTTTTTTGCCGCCTCCGCGCGGCGCTTTTTCGTCGCAAATGCCGCTGTTTATTTTTCGGAAATATGGTATACTTGATACGGATCATTCCAATCATTCCATGATTCGAGGTATCGCCATGAAGCGTTTGCTTTCGCTTGCCCTCGCGTTTTTGCTTGCGCTGTCCCTCGTCGCCTGCGGCGCCGTACAGCAGAGCGTTCCCACGGAAAACAACGCGCCGGAGCTGGTGCTGCTGCCGCCGGACAGTGCGGCGGAGGACGCAGCCGCGCCCGACGCTCAGGCGGACGACGCCGACGCGCAGGCGCCTCCCGAAACGGTCAAGTCCGGCGAGGAGCCGACGCTCGACGAGCACGGCGTCTACGACGCCAAGGAGGATGTGGCGCTCTTCATCCACCTCTACGGGCGCCTGCCGGACAACTACCTCACCAAGAAGGAGGCGGAGGCGCTGGGCTGGACCGGCGGGTCGCTGGAGCCCTACGCGCCCGGCAAGTGCATCGGCGGCAGCCGCTTCGGCAACTACGAGGGGCTGCTCCCTGAAGCCGAGGGGCGCCGCTACACAGAATGCGACATCGACACGCTGGGCGCGAGCAAGCGCGGCGCGAAGCGCATCGTGTTCTCCAACGACGGGCTGATCTACTACACCGGCGACCACTACCAAACCTTTGAACTGCTGTACGGGGAGGCTTGACCCATGACCGCTGTGATTGACGGGACCAAGATCGACACGCGCGAGGCGTTGCACGACGCGATGCAGGCGCAGCTCGCCCTTCCGGAATACTACGGGCGCACGCTTGACGCGCTCTACGACTGCCTGACCGATCGTTTTGAGGAGACGGAGCTGCGTCTGGTCAACGCGAAGGATCTGGACGAGCATCTGGGCGCTTACGCCGCCGTCCTGCGCCGTATGCTTCGCGACGCCTGCGAGGATAACCCGCGTCTGCGCTTTGTGGAGGAGGAATAGATATGTTTTTCTTCTTTCCCGTTCTCGCGCTCCTGCCCACGCTGATCTATCTCGCGGCGGCGCTGCTGCCCGCGTTTATCCTGCTGCGCTTCGTCTACCGGCAGGACGCCATTGAAAAGGAGCCCGCCGGGCTGCTGGTCTCGCTGCTGGCGATGGGCTGCCTCTCGGCGCTGTGCTCCGGTCTTCTCGAGGGCGTCGGGGTCTATCTTCTCAACGTCATCGTCAGCCCCGACAGCCCGGTTTACACCGTGCTGCTGGCTTTTCTCGTCGTCGCCGTGGTGGAGGAGGGCACGAAGCTGTTCTTTCTCAAGCGGCGCTCGTGGCGGCACCCCGCGTTCAACTACCGCTTTGACGGCGTGATCTACGCGGTGTTCGTCTCTCTCGGCTTCGCCGCGCTGGAGAACGTGGAATACGTCGTCAACTACGGCCTCGGCGTGGCGCTGCCGCGCGCACTGCTGGCGGTGCCCGGGCATCTGTCCTTCTCCATTTTTATGGGCGTCTACTACGGGCGCGCGCGGCTGCTGGAAACCCTCGGCGACCGCGAGGGCGCGCGCCGCAGCCTGCGGACGGGATACCTCGTCGCCGTGTTCCTGCACGGGTTCTATGACAGCTGCGCCATGCTCGGCACCGGGCTGTCCACCGTCGTATTCCTGATTTTCGTCATTTTGATGTTCGTCAATGCCTACCGGGCGCTCAAGCGCGAGGCGGCAACGGACGCGCCGATCCGCACCGACGACGAGCTGCCGCCCTTTGTCCTGTGAGCGCAGGCGCGGCGTACGCGCGGCTCGCCCTGATCGGCTCCATGGGCATCTGGGGCACGATCGGGTTGATGCGGCGCTTTCTGCCGGTGCCCTCCGGCTTCCTTGCCATGGCGCGCGGGCTGATGGGCGCGGCGTTTCTTCTGCTGCTCATCCGTCTGCGCGGGCGGCGGCTGTCCGCCGCCGCGATCCGCGAAAACGGCCGGGCCCTCGCGCTCTCCGGCGCGATGATCGGCTTCAACTGGATCCTGCTCTTTGAGGCGTACCGCTATACCACCGTCGCCGTCGCGGAGCTGTGCTACTACATGGTGCCGGTCTTCATCCTGATCGCCGCGCCGTTTGTCCTGCGCGAGCATCTGACGCCGCGCAAGCTGCTCTGCGTCACGGCAGCGCTCATCGGCATGGCGCTGGTGTCGGAGCTTCACAAGAGCGGTCCCGCCGGTGTTGCCGACGGGCGCGGCATTGCCCTCGGGCTGTCTGCCGCCGTGCTCTACGCCGCCGTCGTGCTGCTCAACAAGCGCATTCGCGGCGTCAGCCCCCTTGACAGGACGGTCGTGCAGCTCGGCGCGGCGGGGCTGGTGCTGATTCCCTACGTCCTGCTGACGGAACGGCTCTCCGCCGCTGTATTCACGCCTCGCGTCATCGCGCTGCTGCTGGTGGTGGGGCTGGTGCACACGGGCGTCGCCTACGCGCTGTATTTCGGCTCGATGGAGCGGCTGCCCGCCCATACGCTGGCGCTGCTGGGGTATCTCGACCCTGTGCTCGCCATCCTGCTCTCCGCGCTGCTGCTGCGCGAACCCATGTCTCTCACGCAGGCGCTCGGCGCGGTGCTGATCCTCAGCGCCGCCGTCATTGCCGAGCTGCCTGATACGCCAACACTTAGGAGGAATCCCCAATGAACACAACGTGCATCCTGTTCGATATGGACGGTACCCTGCTCCCCATGGACGCCGACACCTTTGCCCGCACCTACTTTAAGCTGCTGACCAAAAAGCTGCTGCCGCACGGCTACGAGCCGGACGACGTCATCAACGGCATCAACGCGGGCATCACCGCGATGCAGCCCAACGACGGCTCGCACACCAACGCCGAGGTGTTCTGGCGGCGCTTCGCCGAGGTCGCGGGCGAGCGCGTACTCGAGGACCGCGCGCTGTTCGACGAGTTCTACGCCATCGAGTTCCAGCGCATCTCGTCGAGCTGCGGCTGCACGCCTCTGGCAAAGCAGACCGTCGCGCTGTGCAAGTACTTGGGCTATCGCGTCGCCGTGGCGACCGAACCGATCTTCCCGCTCGTCGCCATGGAAAGCCGGCTGCGCTGGGCAGGCGTCGACCCCGCATCGGTGGAGTTCATCACGTCCTATGAGACCAGCACCTACTGCAAGCCGTATCCCGGCTATTTCCGCGAGGTGGCGGCTCACCTCGGCGTCGCGCCGGAGGAGTGCGCCATGGTCGGCAACGACGTGGGCGAGGATATGCCGGCGGAGGCTGCGGGCATGAAGGTCTTCCTGCTCACAGACTGCCTCATCAACAAAAAGGACGGGGACATTAACCGCTGGCCGCACGGCGACTACGGCAGGCTCCAAAGCTGGCTGCGCTCGCTGAACGACGAAGCATAATATACAGACGCCGGAGAGCGAAATGCTCTGCGGCGTCTGCGTTCATGGTCCCGCTCTCTCGGTCAGGGCGGCGTAGAGGAGCGCGTTGCAGACGGCGGCGGCGACGTTGCTGCCTCCCTTTCGTCCCAGGGCGACGATGGCGGGCACGCCGCAGCGTTCGCACGCGGCAAGGGCGCGCTCCTTGCTCTCTGCAACGTTGACAAAGCCCACCGGCACGCCGATGACCAGCGCGGGACGCATCCCACGCTCAATGTGCGCCGCGAGCCGCAGCAGCGCCGTCGGCGCGTTGCCGACGGCAAAGACCGCGCCGGGAAATTGCTCCGCCGCGTGATCCATCGACACAGCCGCGCGGGTAACGCCCCGCGCGCGCGCCGCCTCCGCGACAAAGGGCTCCGCCATGTAGCAGCGCGCCTCGCCGCCGAGCGCCCGGAGCGCCGCTTTGTTGATTCCGGCGAGCGCCATGTTGGTGTCCGTGACGATCACGGCGCCGCGCAGCGCCGCAAGCGCGCGCCGGATCGCGTCCGGCGTGAAGCGCAGGCTTTCCGCGTAATCGAAATCCGCCGTCGTGTGGATCACGCGCCGAACCACCGGTCGGACGTCCCCCGGCAGCGCGACGCCCCGCGCGGCGAGCTCGCCGTCAATGATGCGCATACTCTCACGTTCGATTTCCGCCGGCTCGACAAATTCCATCAGGCTTATTCCTCCATCGCGCGGTAGACCGCGTCCATATCCAGCGCCGCGCGCACGTTCCGCGCGAGCAGGTCGTACTGCCGCTCCTTGTGGTCCCGCCACGGCTCCGCCGTCGCGGGACTTTTTGCCATTCCCTTGCGCTCGCACAGCCAAAGCGACAGCTTTTCCGCCGCCTCGCCGCTGTCGAACAGACCGTGGAGATAGGTGCCGAACACGTTCCCCTGCCGACAGCCCTCCGCCGCGCCGCCCTCGAGCACGCAGAACGCCGCGCCGCGCGCTTCGGTCGCGCCCATGTGTATCTCGTAGCCGTCCAGCGCGGCGCCGTCCAGCGGCCCTCCGTTCACCCGCGCACGCACCCGCGTGAGCGTCTTCTCCGGCAGAAACGCCGTAACGCAGGGCAGCAGCTCCATGCCGCGCAGGCTGTTCAGGCCTCCTTCGATCCCGGCGGCGTCGTCAATGCGCTCGCCGAGCATCTGGTAGCCGCCGCAAACGCCGAGCACCGGCGTCCCGTTCGCGGCAAGTCGCCGCACCGCCGCTTCCAGACCGTTCCCGCGCAGCCACAGCAAATCGTCCATCGTGCTCTTGGTGCCGGGCAGGATCACCATGTCCGGCGTGCCCAGCCGCGCGGCGCGCTCCACATAGCGCACGCCCAGCATCGGCTGCATTTCCAGCGGCGCAAAGTCCGTGAAGTTGGAGATGTGCGGCAGGCGGATCACCGCAATGTCGATCGGCTTGCGCGCGGCGTCGTTTCCAAGTCTCGGCGCAAGCGAATCCTCGTCGTCGACGTCCACGCGCAGATACGGCACGACGCCGAGCACCGCCACGCCCGTCAAATCCTCCAGCTGCCGCAGGCCCGGGCGCAGGATCGCCGCGTCGCCGCGAAACTTGTTGACGACCAGCCCCCTGACCCGCGCGCGCTCCGCCGCCGACAGCAGCAGCATCGTGCCGCAGAGCTGCGCGAACACGCCGCCTCGATCAATGTCGCCTGCCAGCAGCACCGGCGCGTTGACCAGCTCCGCCAGCCCCATGTTGACGACGTCGTTCTCGCGCAGGTTGATCTCGGCGGGACTGCCCGCGCCCTCGATCACAATCACGTCGTTCTCCGACGCAAGGCTGTCGTAAGCCGTCATGATTTCGGGAATCAGCCGCTTTTTGTACGAAAGGTAGTCCGCCGCCGTCATCTGTCCGCGTGAGCGGCCGTTCACGATCACCTGGCTGCCCACGTCGCTCGACGGCTTGAGCAGGATCGGGTTCATGCGCACGTCCGGCTCGCGCCCCGCCGCCTCCGCCTGTGCGACCTGCGCGCGCCCAAGCTCCAGTCCGTCGCGGGTCACGTAGCTGTTGAGCGCCATGTTCTGGCTCTTGAACGGCGCAACGCGCAGACCGTCCTGCCGGAGGATGCGGCACAGCGCCGTGCACAGCAGGCTTTTGCCCACACCCGACATCGTGCCCTGCACCATGATGCGTCTTGCGCTCACGTCAACACCTCCCGAAGCGCCGCAAGCAGGCGCTCGTTGTCCGCCCGCGTACGCACGGCGGCGCGGTACCACGTCCCGTCCAGGGGCCAGAAATCCGCGCAATTGCGCAGGAGGATCCCCCGCGCGTGCAGGGGCGCGTCCAGCGGCGTCCGGCTTTGAAACAGCAGGAAGTTCGCCTCGCCCGGTACGACGCGAAGCCCCAGCGCCGCCAGCGCCGCCGCAAGGCGCGGACGCTCGGCGCGGATCAGCGCGCGCAGACGCTCTGCGTAGCCCTCCTCCCGCAGCGCGGCAAGTCCCGCCGCCTGCGCGAGCGTCGAAACCGTCCACGGCGGCCCCGCGCGGCGCATCGCGTCCAGAAACGCTGCGTCCGCGCAGAGCGCGTACCCCAGCCGGACGCCCGCCATGCCGCAGCACTTCGTAAACGCCCGCAGGATCAGCAGCTGCGGGTTCGCGCTCAGCTCCCCCTTGCCCGTGTGCGCCTCCGGCTCGTCGAGGAAATCGGCGAAGCACTCGTCGAGCAGCAGGCGCGTCCCCGTCTCCGCGCAGCGCGCGATGATCCGGCGCAGGAGCGGCGGAGCAATGAGCTGTCCGGTCGGGTTGTTCGGGTTGCATAATATCACGAAGTCTATATTATGGTTAATTTCTTGCAGCAGCGCCTCCGTCGGCAAAAACGGTTCGGCGAGGGGGACGCGCACCGGTGCGCAGCCGCTCACCTCCAGCGCCGCCTCGTATTCGCCGAAGCACGGCGCGGCGAGCAGCGCGCGCCCCGGTCTCGCGGCGAGCGCCGCGCGCCAGATGAGCTCCGACGCGCCGTTGCCGCAAAGCACCTGCTCGGGCGCGACACCCTCCCGCGCGGCGATGGCGGCGCGAAGAGCGCGGCAGTCCGGGTCCGGGTAGCGGTCCACCGCCGAGGCGGCGCGGATGATCGCCGCGCGCACCGCCTCCGGCACGCCCAGCGGGCTGACGCTCGCCGAAAAGTCCAGCGGCGGCGCGCCGTATTCCTGTTCAAAGGCGGCCCAGTCGCCGCCGTGCGTTCGATTCATCCCATCCACCTCAATGCCAAAAGCCGCGCCGCCGCGCACGCGAAAAGCAGCAGCGCGCCCGCGCAGTACATCATGCGGTTCGCGCGCAGGATATCCTCCGGCTCGCAGGGACGGCTCGCGTCGCCCAGCGTCGCCTTCTCGTACCGCCTGCCGAAGTACCACGCCGCGCCGCCGAGCTGTACGCCAAGCGCGCCCGCGCAGGCGCTCTCCGTCTGTCCGGCGTTCGGGCTGGCGTGACGGCGCGCGTCGCGCTGCCAGACGCGAAGCGCGGACGCGGCGGCGTGTCCCGTCAGCCCGGCGGCGGCGATCCAGAAGAGCGCCGCCACGCGGGACGGGAGCCAGTTTGCCGCGTCGTCCAGCCGCGCCGCCGCGCGTCCGAAATACAGGTATCGCTCGCTCCTGTAGCCCACCATGCTGTCCATGGTGTTGATTGCCTTGCAGGTCAGCGCCAGCGGCGCGCCGAAGACCGTCATGCACAGCAGCGGTGCGGCGACGCCGTCGGTAAAATTCTCCGCGACCGTCTCCACCGCCGCCTTTGCCACGCCCTCGGCGTCGAGGCGCTCCACGTCGCGCCCGACGATGCGCGCCACCGCCGCGCGCGCCGCGCTGAGGTCGCCGCTTTTCAGCGCGGCATGGACGCGGCGGCTCTCCGCCGCAAGCCCCCGCGAGGCGAGCGCCTGCGCGCACCAGAGGGTCTGAAGCGCAAGCTCCGCCCACGGATGGACGCGCCGCGCCAACCGGCACGCCGAAAGCGTCAGCGCCAGCGTCAGCACCGGCAGCGAGACCGCCAGCAGCGCGCCGCCCCAAAGCTCGCCCCGCCGCGTCTGCGGGAAGCGCGGACGGACGGCGCGCTCGAACCACGCAATGTACCGCCCCATGACGACGACGGGATGCGGCAGCCACGCGGGGTCGCCGAAGAGCAGGTCCAGCGCGAATCCGAGGAGTACCGCGCACAGGATCAGCATGTCCCGGCCTCCCGCGCAAAGCACAGCCGCCCGACCAGACGCAGCCTCCGCCGCGCGCGCCAGAGCGTTTCGTCCCAGTCGAGCCGATAGCCGCAGCCATTGCCGCACATCCAGTCGAAATAGTCGCGCTCCGGCAGGGCGCAGCGCTCCATGACCGCGCGCAGCGTCCCGCCGTGGGCGACAATGACAAGGTCTTTCGCCTGACGCTCCACCTCTCCCAGCAGCACGCGCTCGAACGCCGCGCAGGTGCGCGCGCAAAAGTCCGCGCGGCGCTCGCCGTTGGGACAGGCGGCGGTGCAGTTCCCGTCCACCCACGCGCGAAACGCCGCGTCGTGCGCCATCTCGTCGGCGGTGCGCCCGTCAAAGTCGCCGAAGTCCATCTCGGCAAAGTCGTCGACCACCGTCTGTGCGGCGGTCGGGAACACAAGGCGCGCGGTCTGCCGCGCGCGGCACAGGGGCGAAACGAACACGCGCTCCGGCGCAAGCTCCGCCACGCGCAGCTCCGCCGCGCCCGCCGGGGACAGCGGGATATCCAGCTGCCCCTGATAGCGGCGCTCGTCGTTGAACGCCGTGCGCCCATGGCGCAGGAGCCAGATCGTCATGGCAGCTCCCCCTTGATGACCGTCGGGATGCCGCAGAACACGCGCACGACAGCGTCCGCCCGCGCCGCGAGCAGGCAGGCGAGCCGTCCCGCGCGCTCCCGCGCGGCGCGCTCCCGCGGGTCAAGCGGCACGACGCCGCCGCCAACCTCGGCGGCGGTCACGACCTCGTACCGCGCCAGCTCGTCCGCCAGCGCCTCCACGTCCGCGCGCTCCCGCGCCAGCTCCTGCGCGTCGCAGACGGCGCGCCGCGCGAGCGCCGCGTCGTCGCAGCCCAGCAGCCGCTTCGCGGCGTCGCGCTTGCCGCTGAACAGCGGCCCTGTAATCAAAATCATAGCACCCTCTCCACATACGGCACCACGGCCGGCGCCGCCAACAGCCAAAGCTCCAGCTTCACCACGAACCAGCCCGCGAGGTCCCCGGACGCGCCGCCAAAATGCTTCCGCACCGTGACGGCATAGCGTCCGGTAACTGCCAGCGAAGCGGCCGCCGCGAAAAGAAACGCCGTTTTCCCGCCGCGCAGGAATATCCCCGCGAGACACGCGCCCGCCACGCCCGACAAAATCGCGCGCGTCCGTTTCCGGTCCGCCGCCGAGGCAAACGTCCGCGCAAGGGCGGAGCCCTCCGCAATCGGAAACACGGTCAGTGCCAGAGCGGAGAGCGCGCGGGAGAGCACGAAGCCGCAGCCCACGCTCCACAGCGCCCCGTCCGTCGGCTCAAAGACACAGCACAGGGCGAAGTACGCGACAAAGTACGCGCACAGGCGGATCACGGCAAACGCACCGACGTGCGGGTCGCGCAGGATCGAGCGCTTCTTCTCCGGCGCGGCGTGACTTGCGAGCGCGTCGGACACGTCGGCGTAGCCGTCGAGATGGATCCCGCCGGTGACGAGCGCAGGCAGGACGCACAGCAGCGCGCCCCGCAGCACCAGCGGCAGGGCGAGCGCCGCGCAAACCGCGCAGGCGCCCCACCACGCCAGCCCCAGCGCCGCGCCGACCAGCGGAAACGCCGCAAGCGCGTAGCGCATATTCTTCCCGTTCCAGTCCACGCGCGGCGTCGGCAGCGCCGAATACATGCCGAACGCCACCGCGACCGTCTCCAAAACCCACATCAGCGCGGTTCCTCCCCCTTGTAATACGCCGCGATCCCGCAGGCGACCTCGCAGACCGCGTCCGCGCGCGCGGCAAGGCGCCGGTTGACCTCGCCCAGCGTCCGGAGATAGCGCAGGGTGTCGCCCGCGTAGCGTGCGCCGCCGGAGCCGACCTCATTCGAGACGATCACCAGCGCGGCGCAGCGCGCCTGCAGCGCCGCGACGCCGTCCACAATCGCATCCGCCGCGCCGTCGCCGCTCCCCGCGCCGTCGTACAGCTCGTTGGCACAGAGGTTTCCGACATCCTCGAGCAGCACGGCGGCGCCGGATGGGACGGCGGCGCGCTTTAAGTTTACATAACATTCCATCGTCTGAAAACCGTACGACGCGCGCGCGGCGCGGTGCCTTTGAACGCGCGCCTCCGCTTCCGCGCCGAAGGGGCGCATCGCAGCAAGATAGATGCGCGGCGCGTTCCCGGAAAGGCGGCACAGCAATTCCTCCGCATAGGCGCTCTTGCCGCTCGCCGCGCCGCCGACCACCAGGACCGTCACAGCGGCTTGTACGGCGCGATGCCGCCCTCCGCGAAGGTATAGCAATCCCGGTAGACCGCCAGCGCCATGTCGAGCAGCGGCATCGCCGCCACCGCGCCCGTGCCCTCGCCGAGGCGCATGTCCGCCGTGATGAGCGGCCTTTTGCCCAGCGCACGCAGCACCAGCTCCCCCGCCGGTTCGGCGGAAACGTGGCTGGCGAGCATCGCCTTGACCGCATTGGGACACAGGCGCGCCGCGCACAGCGCCGCCACCGCACTGGGAAACCCGTCGAGCAGCACCGGCACGCGATGGCGCGCGCCGCCGAGGAACAGTCCGCACATGCCCGCGAGGTCGAAGCCGCCGAGCTTGGCAAGCGCGTCCAGCGCGTCCTGCGGGTCCGGGCGGTTGACCGCGACGGCGCGCCGGATCGCCGCACGCTTGCGCGCGAGCCCCTCGTCGGACAGCCCGGCGCCGCGCCCCGTCACCTCGTCCGAGTCACGGTCCAGCAGCACCGCCGCCAGCGCCGAGGCGGTGGTCGTGTTGCCGATACCCATCTCCCCCGCCGCCAGCAGCCGCGTGCCGCGCGCCGCTTCCGCGCGCGCCAGCTCCATGCCCGTCATGATTGCCGTCTCCGCCTGCGCGCGGGTCATCGCCGCGCCCTCGGTCATGTCCGCCGTGCCGTTGCCGACGCGGCGGCCGAGCACGCCGTCGCAGCCGGGAAAGTCCCGCACCCCCATGTCCACGGGCACGACGCGGCAGCGCGCCGTCTCCGCCATCCGGCACACGGAGGTTCTGCCGCGCGCAAGCGCCCGCGTCACGGCGGCCGTCACGCCGCTGTCCGTCTGCGTCACGCCCCGCGCCGCCACGCCGTTGTCCGCGCACAGCACGAACACCGCGCGCGGCGAAAGCGCGACGTTCGCCGCGTCGCCCGTCAGCGCCGCAACGTCGCAGATTGCCGTTTCCAGCCGTCCGAGGCTGCCCAGCGGCTTCGCGCACTCGTCCCAGCGCCGCCGCGCGGCGGCGCGCGCCGCCTCATCCGGCGGCGTGATTTCTTTCAGTAGTTTACATAATTCCATGCATCGCTCCATATCGCTCCGCAGCGGCGAGGAACCGCTCCGCAAGCGCGGGACGTCCCGCGAAATAGAGGTGCGGAAACGCCGCGTACAGCGTTTCGCTCGCGTATCCGCCGCGCCACGCGCGACCGCCGACGGGCTTTTCCAACAAAAAGGCGTCGCCGTTTTGGGTCGAGTCCCAATGGTGGAACTCGTGGACGGGGACCGCCTCCCCCGCGCGGAAGAGCAGGCTGTCTCGCGGGGCGGTCAGCGTCGCGTAACCGAAGCGCACCGGCTTGCCTGCGTCCGCCGCACAGCCGGGCAGCACGCCCGCCATCGGGTACGGCGTCCCCGTCCCGTCGCACAGCGCCGCGCCGAGGTAGAGGAAGCCGCCGCACTCCGCGACGGTCGGCATCCCGCCGCGCACCGCCGACGCTACGGCACGGCGCATCGCTTCGTTTTCCGCGAGGCGGCGCGCGTAAAGCTCGGGATAGCCGCCGGGCAGGTACAGCGCGCTTGTCCGCTCCGGAAGCGCCGTATCGCGCAGCGGGCTGAAAAACACGACCTCCGCGCCCAGGCGGGCGAAGGTCTCCATCGTCTCCGCGTAGGTGAAGCAGAACGCCTCGTCCCGCGCCGCCGCCACGCGGCAGCGTATCGCGCGCGGCGCGTCCGGCTCCGGCGCGGCGGGCGCGGCGCCGTCGAAAAGCGCGAGCAGGCGCGCCATATCGACGGACGTTTCAAAGGCGCGGGCAAGCGCCGTCAGGCGCTCGTCCAGACCGTCGATCTCCCGCGCGGTCAGAAGCCCGAGATGGCGGCTCTCGACGCGGGCGGCGTCCAGCCGGGGCAGACAGCCGAGCACCGGGACGCCCGTCTCCCGCTCAATGGCGCTCGCAAGCGTCTTGCATAGCGCGTCGGAGCACTCGTTGAGCACCACGCCCGCAATGCGGCTGTCCGCGCGGAACTCCCGCAGGCCGCGCACCGTCGCCGCCAGCGTCAGGCTCGCGCCGCGCGCGGGCAGCGCCAGCAGCACGGGCAGCGCCAGCGTGCGCGCGACGTGCCACGCGCTCGCGCGCGACGTCGTGCCGCCGAGTCCGTCGTAAAAGCCCATTGCGCCCTCGACCACCGCCGCGCCGTGTCCCCGGCAGGCGTCGGCAAAGAGCGCCTTGAGGCGCGTCTCGTCGCTCAGGAACAGGTCGAGGTTGCGGCTCTCGACGCCGAGGATCGCGCGGTGGTACATCGGGTCGATGTAATCCGGACCGCACTTGAACGCGCAGGGCGCAAGCCCCCGTTCCTGCAGCGCGCGCAGCAGCGCGCAGGCGACCGTCGTCTTCCCGCAGCCCGAGGCGGGCGCGGCGACCAGAACGCGGATCACGCCTCCCCCTCCCGCCGGGCGGTCAGGAGGAACACGGGGTTGTTGGCCAGCAGCAGATGCAGCCGCGCGCCCGGCTTCGCGCGGGCGACCGAGAGCTGCGTGACCTCCGTTTCCAGCCCGCGCGCGGAAAACGCCGCCAGCGCCGCCGACAGCGTTTCCAGCGCGACGGCGGACGCGCACAGCCGCGCGTCGGGGTTTTTGGCAAGCGCCGCGTCCACGATCCCGGGCAGCGCGCCCCCGCTGCCGCCGATGAACACGGCGTCCGGCGCGGGCAGCTCCGCCAGCGCCTCCGGCGCTCTGCCGCGCGTCACGCGCAGGTTCCACGCGCCGAAGCGCGCGCGGTTCCGCTCGATCAGCGCGCAGGCCTCGTCCCGCTGCTCCACCGCGAAGACGCGGCCGCAACGCGCCGCAAGCGCCAGCTCCACCGAAACGCTCCCCGTCCCCGCGCCGACATCCCAGACGGTTTCGTCGTCCATGACGGCAAGCTTGGCGAGGATCGCGGCGCGCACCTCCTGCTTGGTCATCGGCACGTTGCCCCGGACAAACGCCTCGTCCGGGATGCCGCCCGCGCGCGCATATGGGCGCGGCGCGGCGTCCACCAGCAGCACGGACAGCGGCGCAAACGCCGTCTCCGCGCACGCCGCCGCCGTCCCGATGACGACGCGCTCGTTCATGCCGGAGAGGTTCTCCCCCACCGCAGCGCGCAGCGCGCCGAGTCCCGCGTCCGTCAGCGCGCGGCAGAGCGCCGCCGGCGTATGCGCGCCGTCGGTGAGGAAAAACGCGCTCTTCCCCGCCATCACCGCCGACACGACGTCGCAGTCCGCGCCATGCGCGGAGTACAGCGACCAGTCCTGCCACGGCTCGCCGAGGCGCGCCGCGAGCAGCTGCACGCTGGAAACGCCGGGCAACACCCGAAAGGGAACGCCCTCCGCCCGCAGCAGCGCAAGCAGGCCCGTCGCGCCCGAATGAAAGCCCGTGTCGCCGCTGAAGACGACGCAGGGGCGCGGCGCGTCCACCTCCCGGAGAAGCGTCATGATCTCGTCGGCGCGCGCCGCCGCAAGCCGTGTTTGCCCTTCCACCGCCGGAAGGCTCTCGAGCAGACGCCGCGCGCCGAGCACCGGCTCCGCCTGCTCCAAAGCCTCCCACGCCTCGCGGGTCAGTGTGTCGGCGCCGACGCCGATTCCGATCAGAGTCACCTGCATAACAGATACGCCTCGCATTCCTTGATGATTTCCTCCGGGCACGCGCCGTTCTCCGCCGGGCGGCGCAGGACAATCAGCTGCGCGCCGGTCTCGCGCGCCGCCGCCGCCTTTTCGGGAAAGCCGCCCGCCGCGCCGCCGTCCTTCGTCACCACATACGCGATATGATACTGCCGGATCGTCGCGGCGTTCAGCGCGCGGGAGAACGGCCCCTGCATGGCGATGACGTTGCGGTGCGGCACGCCCGCCGCCTCGCAGGCGTACAGCCCCTCGTGGGAGGGCAGCACGCGCGGATAGAGACGGTCGGGATCGAGCGCGGCAAACGCGGGCAGCTCCTTTGCGCCGGTGGTCAGTAGGATATTCCCCTCCGTCCGCGCGAGGTACGCCGCAGCCTCTGCCGCGTCCGCGACCGTGACCGCGTCCGATGTGTCGCTCGCGCCGCGCAGCAGGCGGCGATAGGGTACGCGCGCCGCGTCGCACGCCGCGCGGATGTTTCTCGACGCCGCCACGGCGTAGGGGTGGGTCGCGTCCACACAGAGGGCGGTGCCTTGCAGCAGCGCCGCCATTTCTCCGGCGTTCCTGCGTCCCGTCAGCACCGTAACGCCGTCGTGCGCGCCCTGCTCCTCTGCGCCGTATGCCGTCGCCACGCAGACCGTCACCGCCGCGCCGCGCGCGGCAAGGCGGCAGGACAACAGCCGCCCCTCCGTCGTGCCGCCGAAAACGACGATCCTCATGTCCGATACCCCCTCGGCGTCACCAGGCGCCCGCCGATCTCCCTCGTCTGCGACGAGCCGACGAAAACCGTCGTGAGCATATCGACCCGCGTGTCGCGGAGCGCCGCGAGCGTCAGCAGCCGCGCCTCCTGTCCCCTGCGGCCGACGCCGCGTACGACGCCGCACATCGTCGTGCCGTCGCACGTTTCAAGCAGAATGTCGCACGCCCGCCGCAGATGCTCCGCGCGCGTCCGGGACGATGGGTTGTAGAGCGCAACGGCGAAGTCCCCCTCCGCCGCGCAGCGCAGGCGCTTCTCAATGACCGCCCACGGCGTGAGCAGGTCGGACAGCGAGATCACGCAGAAATCGTTTCCCAGCGGCGCGCCCAGCACCGCCGCGCCCGACAGCGCCGCCGTCACGCCCGCGACAATCTCCGTCTCGACGTCCGGGTACGCCGGCAGCAGCTCCAGCACGGGGCTTGCCATGCCGTAGACCCCCGCATCGCCGCTGCACAGGAGCGCGACGGTCTTCCCGTCCCGCGCCAGCTCCAGCGCGCGGCGGCAGCGGTCAAGCTCGCGCTTCATCGGTGTGGAGAAGACCGCCTTGTCCGGGTACAGCGGCGCGACAAGCTCCAGATACGTCCGATACCCGCAGAGCACATCCGCCGCGTCCAGTGCCGCGCGCGCCTCGGCGGTCATGCGCTTCGCGTCCCCCGGCCCGACGCCGACAACGTACAGCTTAGCCATGGCTCTGCCTCCAATCCAGACGAAGCCTCCGCTTCGCCAGCGCGAGGGTCACGCCCTCGCCCGCGTATTTCCTTACGACCAACTCGCCGCCCGCGCGCAGCGCCGCCGCGCGCTCGCAGACGTTGTCCACACCCGTCGTTTGCGCCACGAACGCCGAAGCGGAAAAGTCCCCCTCCGCAGACGCGAGCGCGTTCGCCGTGTCATAGCTCAGCGCCCAGCCGTGCGCGGCGCAGAACGCCGAAAGCCCCGCCTCGCCGCGCTTGCGGTCAATGGTCGCGGCGGCATGGATCGTCTCCGGCAAAGCGCCGGTCTCCGCGCACAGCGCCGCGAAGCGGCGCTCCAGCGTCTCGCGCGCCGTGCCGCGCTTGCAGCCGACGCCCAGCACCAGCATTCCCGGCGCCAGCGTCAGCGCGTCGTGCGCGCGCCAGTCCACCCACACGTCGGCATCGTCCGATTCCGTCAGCGTTACGCCGTCGGGCGGCGCGCCGTCGATGGGGAGCGCAGAGCGGACGGTGACCGTCTCCCCCGCGAGCAGCCTGGCGGAGACGTACCTGATCCGCGCTGCATCCGGAATCGCCATGCCCTGCGCGCGCGCCCACTCGTCCACGGCGAACACGCCGCGCGCATCCGTGGCGGTGGTGACGACCGCCGTCGCGCCGCAGACGCGCGCAATTTGCCGCGCCAGCTCGTTCGCGCCGCCGAGATGCCCCGACGCCAGCGGAACGGCAAAGCGTGCGCACTCGTCCACGGCGAGCACGGCGGGGTCGCTCGCCTTGCTCACGAGCAGCGGCGCAACGGCGCGCACCGCGATGCCCGCCGCGCCGACATAGACCAGCGCGCGGCGGGCGGCGAACGCCTCCGCCGTCCATTCGCGGAGCGAAACCCCGTCGCGCGTGCAGCTCACCTCGCCGCCCAGCGCGCCGGAGAGCGTCCGCGCCAGCGCGCGCCCCCGCTCCGTGAACGCGAGGTATGCGATGTCCCCGTCTCTCATGCGCCGCCCCTTCTGTACCCCGTCGTGAACGACGGGTCGTAAAGCCTGCTCTTTTCGTAGGGCGCACCCAGAAAGCCGCCGACGAGCACGAGCGCGGTCTTGCGGATACCCGCTGCCGCGCCCGCCGCCGCCAGCGTATCCACCGTGCAGCGCACGGTTTTCTCGTCCGGCCACGTCGCCCTGTAGACGAGCGCCGCAGGCGTGTCCGGCGCGCAGCCGCCGGCTAGCAGCTCCTCCCGCACCCGCTCCAGCAGCCCGGCGGAGAGGAACAGCGCCATTGACGTGCCGTGCCGCGCGAAATCGCGCAGCGCCTCGCCCTGCGGGACGTCCGTGCGTCCCGCGAGGCGCGTGACGATGAGACTCTGGCTGACGCCGGGAAGCGTGAGCTCCGCGTTCAGCGCAGCCGCCGCGCCGAACAGGCTGCTGACCCCCGGCGTCACGTCGTAAGCGATCCCCCTCTCCTCCAGCGCGTCCAGCTGCTCGCGCAGCGCGCCGTACAGGCTGGGGTCGCCCGTGTGCAGGCGCACGGTCGTCTTCCCCGCCGCCTCCGCGCGCTCCATCACCGCCAGCACCTCGGGAAGCGTCATCCCCGCGCTGTTGTGGAGCGCGCAGCCCGGCTTGCAGTCGCTGAGCAGCTGCGGATTCACCAGGCTGCCCGCGTAGATCACCACGTCCGCCTCCCGTAGAAGCGCCGCGCCACGCACCGTGATGAGATCGGGCGCGCCCGGTCCCGCGCCGACAAAATGCACCATCTTATTCCGTCCACTCCTCCAAAAATCTCCGCGCTTCCTCGGTCGCGCCGAGGTCGCCGTATTCGTTGGAAAACAGCGCCGCGCCGACGCGGAACGCGCCCGCCGCGCGGCGGTCCAGGCGCCGCTGGATCGCGTCAAGCAGGCCTTGCAGCACCGCGCTGCGCAGTCCCGCCGCGTCCAGCAGCGCAAGGCAGGCGTCCGCCGTCGCCGCGTCCATCAGCTCCCGGCACAGCGCCGCGTCCGCCCCGCACAGCGCCGCATACGCGGTGAACAGCTCCGCGCGGCAGTCCGCCTGCCGGGAGTGCGTGTTCATCACGCCGCCCGCGAGCTTGACGAGCTTGCCGATGTGCCCCACGAGCAGGACCTCCGAAAAGCCCTCCGACGCTGCGGCGTCCAGCGCGTCGCCGATGAAATTCGAGCACCTGACCACCGGGACGCCGCGCCTGTCCAGCCCGGTTTTGCGCAGGTAGTCCGCGCCGTAATTGCCCGGTGTGAGAATGAGGCGCTTTCCGCCGGACGCCGCCGCCTGACGGAGCGCGACGCCGATGCTGTCGATCAGCGCGCGCTCGCTCATCGGCTCCACCACGCCGGACGTGCCGAGGATGGAGACGCCGCCCACAACGCCCAGCTTCGGGTTGAACGTCCGCTCCGCCAGCGCCGCGCCTCCCGGCACGGAGATCACCACGGACAACCCGCCGCCGTAGCCCGCTGCCGCGCAGACCTCCTCCACGGCGGCGGCGATCATGCCTCGCGGCACGGTGTTGATCGCCGCCGCGCCGACCGGCTGATCGAGCCCGGGCTTCGTCACCCGCCCCACGCCCTCGCCACCGTCGATACTGACGCCGCGCGCGGTCTTCCGCACGGCGGCGCAGACGAGGCAGCCGTCCGTCACATCGGGATCGTCGCCCGCGTCCTTTCTGACCGCGCAGCGCGCCTCGCCGCCGCAGAGCGTGCAGTCCGCCGGAGCGACCTCCACCATCCAGCCCTTCGGCGTGACAAGGCGCAGGCGCTCCGGCGTCTCCCCCGTAAGCAGCAGCCGCGCCGCCCCCGCCGCCGCCAACGCGGCGCAGGCGCCGGTGGTGTAGCCGCAGCGCAGCCGCCGCGTGCCGCTGCGGATGTAGTGCTCAAACGCCATGGTCCTTCCCCTTCGCAAGCGCCGAAAGCTCCGGCCAGCGTGCCAGAACCCTCTCGTAGTTTTCCCTCCGGTGCGGAAACGCGCAGTCCACGCAGCTTTTGACGCCCTTTTCCGTGTAGTGAAAGCTCCCGCCGCAGCGCTCGCCGAGCGCGTAGAGCGGGCAGAAGCAGAACAGACAGTTGAAATCCGCCTCGTCCACGCCGCCGTGACAGGGAAAGCTCTCGCAAGCGCGGTTCTGGAAAAAGCGCCGGTCCCCCGCGCCGCCGAAAAAGGCGCGGTAGCTGCCCGGCTCCATGCCGTAGAGCGCTTCGATATAATCCCCGGTGAAGACCTCCTCCGGCCTGCCGACGCGGTCCACCGCGCCCGCGCGGACGCAGAGCACCGTGTCGGAGATGCGCTCGGCGCAGTCCAGCTCGTGCAGGCTCATCACGACCGCAATGCGCTTTTCGCGCGCGAGCGCGCGGAGCGTCGTGAGGAAATCCACCCGATAACGCACGTCGAGAAACGACGTCGGCTCGTCGAGCAGCAGCACGTCCGGCTCCTGACAGACGGCGCGCGCGAGCATAACGCGCTGGCGCTGCCCGTCGCTGACGCGGGAGAAGTCACGCCCGGACAGCTCCGTCACATGAACGAGCGCCATCACGTCCGCCACAGCGTCCCGGTCCGCAGGCGAGAGGACGCCGAGCCGCCCCGTGTAGGGATAGCGCCCCGTCGCCACCACGTCGGCGCAGGTCATCAGCTCCGCGCGCGGTCGCTCCGTCGTAACGATGGCGAGCTGGCGGGCGAGCGCGTTTCCGTGCATCGGCGCGAGGTCTTCTCCGCCGAGGTACACGCAGCCCGCCACCGGCGAAAGCTGCCGCGCGAGGGTCTTGAGAATCGTCGATTTGCCCGCGCCGTTCGGTCCGATGAGCGTCATGATCTCGCCCCGCCGGACCGAAAACGTCACGTCGCGGAGGACGGCTTGTCCGCCGTAGCCGACCGCGAGGTCCTTTGTGTGAAGAATTATGTCGTCCACGCGCTCACGCCGCCTTCCGTTTCAGCAGCATCCAGATGACGATCGGCGCGCCGAACACCGCCGTCACAGAGCTGATGCTCAACTCCGTCGGCGCGAAGAGCGTGCGCGCGAGCAGGTCGCACAGGAGGCAGAACGCCGCGCCGCCGAGAAAGCACGCCGGGATCATCACGATGGGCTTTGCGGTGCGGAACAGGCTCTTCATCAGGTGCGGCGCCGCCACGCCGACAAAGGAGATCGGACCGGCAAACGCCGTCACGCAGGCGGAGAGCACGCTGGACAGCAGGATCAGCTCCAGCCGGAAGCGCCGCAGGTTCACGCCCATGTTCTGCGCGTAGCCCTCGCCGAGCTGATAGGCGCTCATGGGCTTGGAGAGCAGAAAGCTCAGCGCCGTGCCCGCGAGCGTCACCCACGCGATGACGCGCACGTTCGACCAGCGGACGCCGGAGAAGCTGCCCATCGACCAGTTGTGCAGATTTACGATGTTGGCGTCGTCGGCAAAGGTGACGACAAGCTCCGTCACCGCGTTGCAGATGTAGCCGACCATCACGCCGCACACCACGAGCAGCGACAGATTCCTCACGCGCGCGGAGACGAGCAGGATGAAGCCCATGGCGAGCATCGAGCCGCAGAACGCCGCGCCGATCATCGCCGCCGAGCCCGGCGTCCGCCCGCAGGCGAGCGCGGCAATCAGCATCAGCGCGACGGTCAGCTTTGCGCCGGAGGAGATGCCCAGCACAAACGGCCCCGCGATGGGGTTTGCGAAGAAGGTTTGCAGCAGGAAGCCCGACACCGCCAGCGCGCCGCCCAGCAGCGCCGCCGCCAGCAGGCGCGGCAGGCGCAGCGTCCAGACGACGCGCCCCAGCGTCTCGACCGCGCCCCGCGCGCGCAGCGCGTCGCGCAGCTCGTCCGCGCCGACGCGCACGCTGCCGATGCTCAGGTTCGCCGCCAGCAGCGCCAGCAGCAGCGCCAGCAGCAGCGCGAACGCCCACGCACAGCGCCTTTTCCTGCCTTCCATCTGTTTCCCCTCATTTCAATCTGCGGAAGTATTGCAGCGCGGCGTCGTCCGCCGTGCCGCTGAAAATCCGGTGCAGCTCGTCGATCATCGCGGCGATGCCGGAGGTCCGCTGGAACAGGTCCGCCTCCGTACACCAGACGTTTCCGCTTTGCACCGCGCGGAAATCGGCGAGCCACTCGCCTTTCTCCAGCAGCTGCGCCACTGTGTCCACGCCGCCGTCGATGGCGGCGTTGTAGAACAACACGTCCGCGTCCCGCGCGTCGGCGTAGAAGCGCTCCATCTGCAGGTTCATCGTCGCGCGCGCGCCCGCGTCCCCGATCTCCAGGTCCGCGAGCGCGTAGACGCCGCCCGCCAGCTCGATCATTTTGGCGACGTAATCCTCCGGGCAGCGCACGTTCACGCCGCCGTTGGCGGTGAGGAAGAAGAACGCCGCCGTTTTGCCGGTGCTCTCCCGCGCAAAGATGGCCTCCGCCAGCGCCGACTGCTCATCAAAAAACGCCTCTGCCTCCGCCGTCTTGCCGGTGAGCAGCCCGTAGAGCTTGATCCACTCCAGCCGCCCGAGCGGATGGCTTTCGTAGCTCGAACGCTCCACCAGCACGGGGATGCCCAGCTCCTCGAGCTGTTCCTTCGTCTCCGGGCTGTGATAGATCATCGTGTTCTCGATGGCGAGCGCCGCGCCCTCCGCAAGCAGCAGCTCGTAGTCCGGCGCGCTGTACTTGCCCGCGTAGCGGAGCGCGCCCTCGTCCATCGCCCGCGCCACCTCCGGGAGCGTCCAACTCTCCCGCTTCGTGCCCGTCAGGCGCACCGTATCCAGCGCGTCCAGCCGCGCGATGAGGTCCATCGCCGACGAGGTCGCGCAGTAGACCGTGCGCAGCGGCAAACGCAGCACCGCCGCGCCCGGCTCCTCGCGCTCCGGCGCGCCCTCCGGGAGGACGAGAAAGCGGTCGTCGCCGATCGTCACGAGGGCACGCCCCTCGGCGTCGTAGTCCACGGCGAACCGGTCGGCATAGCGCAGGGGCATCCGGTTGACGGGCCCGGCCCCGTCCGGCGGCCGCTCCCCTGCGGAGCAGGACGTCAGCAGCAGCGCCGCCAGCAGTACAGTGAGAAGCCGCCTCACCATTGCTCGCTCTTGAGCGTCGCGGAGTCAAAGGTCAGCGTGTAGTCGATTTCATGCGGTCGGCTCATGGCGGTGGTGTCCGCGACCACCGCCAGCGGGCGGTCAAACGCCGCGACGGGGATTGTGAACGTCGAGTATCCGTCGACGGTTTCCGCGTCATAACGGTCGCCGTCCACGATCATATAGTCGTAGTTCGCGCTGCTCCAGGTGATCCGCGCCGTCACCGCGCCGTCCCTGACCGTCAGAAACGCCGGGGAATGCACGCTTGCCTTGCCGGAGCCGCCGCCGAGCGTCACGTCGCAGACGTAGGGGCCGTCTGCCAGCCCGAGCACTCCCGCCGTCGTGACCGCGCCGTCGGCAAACGCGTCCAGCGGCAGGGAGTCGGAGCGGAAGACCAGCGTGCGGTCGTACCACAGCTCCTTGCTGCGGCTCCACGCCGCGCAGCTGGTCTCCTGATCGAGCGCCGCGACCGGGAAGACAAACGTGCCGACGCCGTTTTCGATTGCGGGCGCAAGGTATGCGCCCTCCTTGAACGGCTCGTCCGCCGCCTGCTCCGCCGTGCCGGGGTACAGGTAACCGTAGCTGTCGCTGCTCATGATGAGCTTTGCGATCATCGCGTCGCCGCCGACGGTCAGCTCGCAGTCCGCCACCTTGAACATGGACGAGCTGCTGTCCACCTTGATGTTGTACACGCCGTCCCGGAGCGCGGCGGCGAACACGGGCGTCATACCCTCCGAGCCGACGCTTTGGCGCTCCGTGGTCTGCGCCGCGTCCGCGACCCTGGAGGTCTCGTTCAGCGAGATCATCGCCGCTCTCGCATGGGCGGCGTAGAGCTGGCGGATCGCCTCGACGCCGCCCAGACCCTCGAGCACGCACGCGACCTCATAGCCCGCCGCCTCGAAGGCGGACTTCCACGAATCCTCGTCCTCGCCCGCCATGTCGTTGTTGGCGTGGTCGCCCGCGACGACCATCAGCGGGCGCAGCACGACGCGCCTGTATCCGCCCGCTTTCACCGCCGCCAGCACATCGTCCAGCGAAGGCTCCGCCTCGACCGTGCCGATATAGTAATGCGCCAGCCCCTTCGCGTCCAGAACGCTCTGCATCTTTTCGTAGACGCCGTTGGACGCCGCCTCGGTGCCGTGCCCCATGAACACGATGGCGGTCTCGCCGTCGTCATACTGCTTCGTCGCATCCGCAATCGCGGCGGCGACCGCGTGGAAGTCCCCGTCCGAGGTCAGCAGCGGTTCGCCGACGGCGACATGGTCAAAGCTGTCGGCATACCTCGCCAGCTCATCCACAAGGTCGTTGTACTCGAAGCCGTCCATCAGGTGCGTCGGCTGGACAACGAGTCGCTTGACGCCGTTGGCGACCGCGCGGTCGAGCGCCTCCCCCACGTTGTCAATGGTCTTGCCGTCACGGGATTTGACGTGGTCAATGATGATCTGGCTCGTGAACGCGCGGCGGACGCTCCAGTCCGGGAACGCCTCCGCCAGCGCGTTCTCAATGGCGCCGATGGTCTCCCGGCGGCTGTCGTTGAAGCTGGTGCCGAAGCTGACGACCAGCAGCTCGTCCGCGCCGATGCCGTCCTGATTGCGCGGATCGTCCAGCGAAGCGTCGCCGGTGGCGTAGTTCTCCACTTCCTCCGGCGGCTGCTCCGTCGGGGTCTCCTTCTTTACGCAGCCGGTCGCCGCCGCGCAAAGCACGGCGACGGTCAGCAGGCAGGCGATCAGTCTCTTCATGGGTTTGCATCTCCTTTTTTGTCTTGCATCCGTTGTTTTCCGCAACCAAAAACCCGTCTGCCGGTCGGCAAACGGGTAAAGCAACAGAAGCCAAGCTCTTCCAGCTTCGCTTTTTGCGCCATTTCCGGTTCCGGCAGAAACGCGACAGCCCTCAGGCATTCTGACTTATCCGCGCCAGCGGCTTCACAGTGACCGACTCGCGGGGCCTTGCACCCCATTCCCCCTGCCGCCCGAGGCGGCGAAGGACTGTCTGATATTTGATTGTGTTCAGCATAGCGAATTCTTCGCGTTTTGTCAATCGCTTTTCCTGTACGCACAGGGAAAAAGCCGCCGGTCGAGGCCGGCGGCTTCCTGCGGTTACATCCAGATGGCGAACAGGCGCAGCAGGGGCTCCAGCACACGGCGACGCCACGGGCGCCGCCGCCACTCCTCCGCCGTGACGGCGTGGCTTTGGGCGGCGATCCCGTCCAGGTCCTCCAGAACCTCCTCCACGGCGGGGTGACCGTAGAGCAGGACGCCGCACTCGAAATGCAGCTGGAAGCTGCGGTAGTCCATGTTGACTGAGCCCACCATCGCCACCTCACGGTCCGCCATGACGACCTTCTGGTGCAGAAAGCCGGGTGTGTAGCGATACACCTTGACGCCGTGCTCCAGCAGCTCGCCGAAGTAGCTCTCCGCCACGAGGTCGGTGTACCTGTGATCGGGGATATGCGGCAGCATCAGGCGCACGTCCACCCTGCCGTCGCCCGCGAGGCAGAGGGCGCGCAGCGTCTCGGCGTCGGGGATGAAATAGGGCGTGGTGATATACAGGAAGCGCCGCGCGCCGGAGATGAGCTGCAGGTACACGTCCTCGGCGGGACGGTCGGGATTGTTGAACGGGCCGTCGCGGAAGACCTGACACCATCCGTCCGTATGCGTCCCGTCGTGGGGACGGTAATAGTCGCGCTCGTGGTTGACCTCGCCCGCGATAAAGCGCCACATGTCGAGAAACGCCGACGTAAGCCCCCACGCGCCGTCCCCCTCGAGCCGGACGCCGCTGTCCTTCCAATAGCCGAAACGCGTGATGAGGTTCGCGTACTCGTCCGCTATGTTCACGCCGCCCGTCCACGCGAGGTTGCCGTCCACGCAAGCGATCTTGCGGTGGTCGCGGTAGTTGAAGTAGAGGCGGTTGACATAGCGCTGCACGGGGTTGAACACCACGACCTCCACGCCCGCGTCGCGCAGGGCGTCGATGGTCTCGCCGCGAAAGCGCTTGATGTTGCCGAAATCGTCAAAAATGACCCGCACCTCGACGCCCGCCCTCGCCCGCTCGCAGAGGATGTCAAACAGGCGGTCCCAGAGCCTGCCCTCCGCGAGGATGAAGTATTCGAGAAAGATAAAGCGCTGGGCGTCGCCGCACCTGCTGAGCACATCCTCCAGAAACGCCCTGCCCTCGGAGAAGTACGCCGCGCCGGTGTTCTGGTAAACGGCGAAATCGCGGCGGCACAGGCTGCGCATCAGGCGCGCCCACGCGGGCAAGGCGCGCTCCAGACGGTCGGCGCTGAGCGCCGCGCGCATCCGCACGCTCTCCGGCTCGTCCCGCCGGGGCGGACTCCTGCGCCGCAGGCGGCGCTGCTCCGCGCCTTGACCCCAAAGCAGGTAGAGGATCAGCCCGACGACGGGCACGGTGAGGATCAGGATGATCCATGTGAGCTTATACATCGCGTCGCCCCGACGGTTGTAGATGCCGACGGCGGCAATCAATCCCGCGATTTGCAGCATGGCGTAGACAATCGCCGCGTACTGCCGCAGCAGATAGGCAAGGAGCACGATAAGCCCGATTTGCAGCGCCAGCAGCAGCGCGACCAGTGCGAGCCGAAGCGCCGCCGCAACGCGGCGCTCGCCTCTTTGCTGCAAGCGGAAGCCCTTCATACTTGCTCCTCTCCGTTCAATCAATAATCGCTGTTGGCGTGCAGCAGCTCCTGGCGCACGTCATAGAGCTTCTGAGACAGGTCCACCTTGTAGGTCTGCGGGTTTTCAAAGCGCTTATACTCGTCCCAAAGCGTATCCACCTGCTCCCTGCAGTACGCCTTGATCTCGTCGAGCGTGGGACGCCGGTACACCAGCTTGCCGCCCTGATAGATGGGGACCTGCAGCTCGCGCGCCTCAAAGTCATAGACCGCTTTGCGCTTCCACGTCGCGTTGGGGTCAAATATCTCCAGCGTTCCGCCGTCATCCACGGTTTCGTCGTACACCGTGAGATAGTCGGCAATCGCCTTGCCGGTGTCGCGCCCGATGAGGCGGTAGAGCTTCTTGAAGTGCGGCGTGGTGATCTTGCCCACGTTCTCGCTGATCTTGATCTTGGGAACGACCGTGCCGTCCGCTTCCTCCACGGCGACGAGCTTGTACACGCAGCCGAAAACCGGCTCGCTCCTGGCGGTGATGAGGCGCTCGCCCACGCCGAAAGCGTCGATCTTCGCGTCCTGAATCCACAGGTCGCGGATCAGATACTCGTCGAGCGAATTGGATACGGTAATCTTGCAGGTCTCCCAACCCGCCTCGTCCAGCATCTTGCGCGCCTCGCGCGTCAGATATGCGATGTCGCCGGAGTCGAGCCGGATGCCGCAGCTGGTGATGCCCTTGGGCCTGAGCACCTCGTCGAACACGCGAATGGCGTTGGGGATGCCGGACTTGAGCGTGTTGTAGGTGTCCACCAGAAGCGTCGCGTTGGTGGGGTACAGCTCACAGTAGGTCTTGAACGCCTCGTACTCGGAGTCAAACATCTGGACCCATGCGTGCGCCATCGTGCCCAGTGCGGGCGTACCGTAGAGCTGGTCGGAGATGGTGCAGGCGGTGCCGACGCAGCCGGCGATGTAGGCGGCGCGCGCGCCGTCGATGGCGGCGGCGCTGCCCTGGGCGCGGCGGGAGCCGAACTCCATCACCGCCTTGCCCTTCGCCGCGCGGACTATGCGGTTCGCCTTGGTTGCGATGAGGCTCTGGTGGTTGAGGGTCAGCAGCGTGAAGGTCTCGATGAGCTGCGCCTCAATGGCGCGGGCGCGCACCGTGACCATCGGCTCCCTCGGAAACACGGGCGTACCCTCGGGGACCGCCCAGATGTCGCCGGTAAACCGGAAATCCTTGAGGTAGGCGAGAAACGCCTCGCTGAACAGCTTCCTGCCGCGCAGATATTCGATATCCTCGTCGGTGAAGTGCAGATCCTCAATGTAGTCGATCAGCTGCTCCAGACCCGCCGTGATGGCAAAGCCGCCCTTGTCGGGCACAGAGCGGAAGAACGCGTCAAAGTAGGTGATGCGGTTCGCCATGCCGCTCTCAAAATAGCCGTTCGCCATGGTCAACTCGTAGAAGTCGCAGAGCATGGTCATATTCAGCTTTTCATCCGTTCTCATAGCTCAAAACCTTTCTCTCTCCCGGCATATCATGCCTGTATTCTATTGTATTATAGCCACGCAAGCCGGATAAAGCAAGCGGATTCCGTTTCTTTTGCGGAACCAAAACAATTTGCTCCGGTTTCGCAAAAAAATACTTGACAACCCGGTTTTCCGCCATTATACTGGATAAGCCGCTTTGAATGGGCACAAAGCGTCAGCCCGGCTGACCGCCCCCGACAGCGAGTCCGTAATAAAGGAAAGAGGTGCAACACATGCAGGCTATCATTGTTACCGGCGGTAAGCAGTACAACGTCGCGGAGGGCGACACGCTGTTTATCGAGAAGCTCCCCGCCGAGGCGGGAGACGAAGTGACGTTTGACCAGGTTCTCGCCATCGTGGACGGTGAGAACACCCGGTTCGGCGCTCCCACCGTGGCGGGCGCGGCGGTCAGCGCGAAGGTCGTCAAGAACGGCAAGGGCAAGAAGATTCGTGTCTTCAAGTATCTGCCCAAGAAGGGCTACCGCAAGCGCCAGGGTCATCGCCAGCCCTACACCAAGGTCGAGATCGCCAAGATCAGCGTCTGATGACGACGGTCGCGTTTCTCACCGAGGGCTCGCGCATCACCGGCTTTGACGTGTCCGGCCACAGCGGCTACGCCGAGGCGGGCAGCGACATCGTCTGCGCCGCCGTGACCAGCGCCGTGCGCCTGGTCGAGGCCACCGTGAACGACGTGTTTGGTCTTGCCGCCGCCGTGAAGGTGCGCAAAAAGTCCGGCTCTGTCTCGCTCCGTCTTCCCGGCGGTCTGTCCGAACGGGACGAGCACGCGGTACAGGGTCTCCTGTCCGGTCTGATGCTCTACTTTGCGCAGCTGCACGACGAGTATCCGGACAACATCGAGGTTTTGGAGGCTTGATCCTCCCGATTCTGCAAGAAAGGAAGGCATCGAATCATGCTGAACATCGGTCTTCAGTTTTTCGCCCATAAAAAAGGTATGGGCTCGACCAAGAACGGTCGCGATTCCAAGTCCAAGCGTCTCGGACCCAAGCGCGCCGACGGTCAGTACGTCCTCGCGGGCAACATCCTCGTTCGCCAGCGCGGCACACGCATCCACCCGGGCATGAACGTCGGCATCGGCTCCGACGACACGCTCTACGCCAGGGAGAGCGGCGTGCTCCGCTTCGAGCGTCTTGGCAAGGACCGCAAGCAGGCTTGCGTCTACCCCGCCGAGAAGTAAGAGATTCCAAAAAAGAGGCAGCGAGGCTGCCTCTTTTTTTGGCAGGTTTCAGGAGGTATCCCCCATGGCAGCAGCATTCATCGACACCGCGCGCATCAGCGTGCGCGCGGGTAAGGGCGGCAACGGCGCGGTCGCCTTCCACCGCGAGAAATACGTCGCGGCGGGCGGTCCCGACGGCGGGGACGGCGGCGCGGGCGGCGACGTCGTTCTGCAGGTGGACGACAATATGTCCACGCTGATGGACTTCCGCTACAAACGCAAATACGTCGCCGAGAACGGCGCGGACGGGCAGGGCTCCCGCAGGAACGGGCGCGGCGGCAAGGCGCTCGTCATCCGCGTCCCGCGCGGCACGCTCGTGCGCGACGCGGAGAGCAACGAGATCATCAAGGATATGTCCGACGGCGAGCCCTTCGTCCTGTGCAGGGGCGGACGCGGCGGCTGGGGCAACGCCCATTTCGCCACCCCCACCCGTCAGGTGCCCCGCTTCGCCAAGGCGGGGCTCGACGGCGAGGCGCACGACGTCGTGCTCGAGCTCAAGCTGCTGGCGGACGTGGGGCTCATCGGCTTCCCGAACGTCGGCAAATCGACGCTTCTGTCCGTCGTCAGCAAGGCGCAGCCCAAGATCGCCAACTACCACTTTACGACGCTGTTCCCCAACCTCGGCGTGGTCTACGTCAACGAGGAGACGAGCTTCGTGCTCGCGGACATCCCCGGCATCATCGAAGGCGCCAGCGAGGGCGCAGGGCTGGGGCACGATTTCCTGCGCCATGTGGACCGCTGCCGCCTGCTCGTCCACGTGGTGGACGTGTCGGGCAGCGAGGGGCGCGACCCCGTCGCGGACTTCGACGCCATCAACGCGGAGTTGGCGCAGTGGTCGCCGGAGCTCGCCGGGCGCGCGCAGATTGTCGTGGCGAACAAGCTCGACATCATGGCGGACGAGAGCCTGCTCGACGCCCTGCGCGCCCACGTCGAGCCGCTGGGCTATCCTCTCTTCGCCCTCTCCGCCGCCAGCCACACGGGTACGCGCGAGCTGGTGCAAGCCATCGCGGAACAGCTCGCCGAGCTGCCGCCCGTCACCGTGTACGAGGCAACCTACGTCCCCAAGCCGCCCGTCATCGAGGCGGACGAGCCGCTGGACATCGTCTGCGAGGACGGGACATGGTACGTCACCGGCCGGTGGCTGGAGCGGCTGATGGGGAACGTCAACTTCTCCGACTACGAGAGCCGGATGTTTTTCGACAAAACCCTGCGCGACAACGGCGTGTTCGCGCAGCTGGAGGAGCAGGGCGTCCGCGACGGCGACACCGTCGATCTCTACGGCTTGCAGTTTGAATACCAAAGATAACAATCAGGAGCGGCGAAAGCCGCTCCTGATTGTTATCCGGCGAAGTGCTGCGTCCAGTAGCTGCCGTCCGCGACGTAGCCGACGCCGATGCGTGTGTACGAGGCGTTGAGGATGTTCGCGCGGTGCCCCGATGAGTTCATCCACGCGCGCACGACCGCCTCCGGCGTGGCGTAGCCCATGGCGATGTTCTCCCCCGCCGTGCGATAGCTGACGCCCTGCGCGCGCATGAGCTGGAAGGGCGTGCCGTAGGTGGGGCTGTTGTGGTCGAAGTAGCGGTTGTCGTGCATGTCCCGCGACTTCATGCGAGCGGTGCGCGTCAGCGCGGCGTCCTCTGTCAGCGGCGCGAGCCCCTGCTTCGCCCGCTCCGCGTTCACGAGCCGGATCACCTCCCGCTCGTAGGCGCTCGCTCCGGTCTGCACCTCCTGCGTCTCCGGCCTGGCGGACGTCTCCGGCTTGGCGGGCGTTTCCGGCTTGGCGGGTGTCTCTGGCTTGGCGGGTGTCTCTGGCTTGGCGGGTGTCTCTGGCTTGGCGGGCGCTTCGAGTGTCAGGTCGTCGCACCAGCCGAAGCAGCGGCACAGCAGCTGGCGGATGATGCTGCCGCTGTCGCCTGTGCAGGCCGGGACGCGCCACGACGCCGCGTAGGTCGGCACGCTCATCGAGAGCACGAGGGCGATTGCCAAAATGGCGCTGGAAAGTCTTTGTTTCATCGGTATTACCTCCCTTTCACGTCAAATTGTAACCGATTTGTAACCGTTTGGCAAGGAACAGATTATACCAGCGCCGCCATGTATATCCAATCGCGCGGCGGGACACAATAGGAAAAACGTCTTGGGAGGTCGCCTATGAACACTGTCTTGCCCTCATTCCCACCGCTGCGGGAAAACCTGATCGCCGACGTTGCCGTCATCGGCGGCGGCATGGCGGGCATCCTGACCGCCCACGCGCTCCGGGAAGCGGGGCTTCGCGTCGTACTGCTGGAGGAGGCGCGTCTCGCCGGAGGGGCAACCGCCCACGCCACGGCGCGGCTCTCCGCCCAGCACGGCGTGTTCTGCGAGCGGCTGATCCGCGATTTCGGCGAGCATCTCGCGCGGCAGTACGTTGCGGCGCAGCTTCACGCGGTGGAGCGGTACCGCGCGCTCATCGCGCGGCTGGGCGTGGACTGCGGCTGGACGGAACAGACCTCGCGCGTCTACACAGCGCCGAACGGCCCGGACCTCGAGGGGGAATATCTCGCGGCGCTCCGCCTTGGCGCGCCGGCGGAGCTGCAGGCGGTCAAGGACCTGCCCTTTTCCGTCCGCGAGGCGCTGTGCTTCACGGGACAGGCGAGCTTTGAGCCGCTGCCGCTGCTCCGCGCGCTGCTCGACGGGCTGACCGTCTGCGAGCGGACGCCCGTGCGCGACATTCACGGGCGGTTCGTGCGCTGCGACGGCGGCACGGTGGAGGCGGGGGAGGTCGTCGTCGCCACGCGCTATCCAATGCTGGAGCGCTGGGGCTTCTATCGCCTGAAGCTCCGCCAGGAGCAGGCGTACCTGCTTTCGCTGGCGGGCGCGCCGCGCATTGACGGCTGGTACCTCGACGCGGACACGCGGGGCTGGAGCCTCCAGCAGCGCGGCGACGAGCTGGTCCTGAGCGGCGGGCTGCACCGCTGCGGCGAAAACCGGGGCGACAGCTACGAAAACCTACGGCGGCAGGCGCGGCTGTGGTTCCCGGAGGCGCGGGAGACGCGCGCCTGGTCGGCACAGGACTGCGTGACGATGGACGGCCTGCCCTACATCGGGCGCTATAGCGCCGTAACGCCGCACCTGCACATTGCGGCGGGCTTCGGGCGCTGGGGGCTGAGCAACAGCATGGTCGCCGCGACGCTGCTGACAGCGGAGCTTCTGGGCAACGAGTACCCCTACGCCGACGCCTTTTCCCCCGACCGCTTTTTCCCCTCCGCCTCCATTGAGGCGATGATGGAGGGCGCGCTCTACGCCGTGCACGGAAGGGCGAAACGGCTTTACCAGCCCATCCAGCAGACGGTGGACGACATTGAGCCGGGGCACGGCGGCATCGTGCGCTGGCACGGGGCGCCGCGCGGCGTCTATCGCGACGAGCAGGGGCGGCTCTACGCCGTCTCCCCCGTGTGTCCCCATCGCGGCTGCGCGTTGGCGTGGAACGACGACGATAAAACATGGGACTGCCCCTGCCACGGCTCGCGCTTCGACTACACCGGCCGACGGCTCTACCATCCCGCCAGGGCGGCGCTGAAGCAATTTGACGCGACGGAGCTTTGATTCTTACGAAACGGGAACTTTTTCCAAACCCAATCGTCAAAAGAGACAGAACAAACGAGGGGGGAGGAACTTCCATGAAGCGAAAATTGCCGCGATTTCTGCTTTGCCTCTGCGCCGCGCTGACGCTGCTGTGCGTCTATGCCTGCGCGGACAGCGGACCGAAGCCCTCCGTCACCGTGACGCTCAAGGGCGTCGGCGACCGGACGTGGTACGCCACCCTGCTCTCGTCTGCGGACAGCACGGGGCCGTACGCTGTCTTTGAAAAATACGACAAGGTCCCGCCGGAGGAGGCTGCTCAGCTGGAGGCCGATCCCGCGTGGCGCGCATTCTACCATTATCAGGACGCGGACGGCTATTACTTCCTGCAATTCCGGGTCTCGGGCGAGGGCGACGGAAGCGTCAGCTGGACGTATTTCCCGCCGCAGCGGTTCAAGCTCGCGCTCTATTTCCCGGACAGCGGCGAGTACGTCGTCAGCGAGCCGGTCGAGCGCTACGCCTTCCACAGCGCCTTCGCCGCCGATCTGCGCAAGGCGGACGGCGGCGTCGTGCCCGTTGTAAAAAGCTGGAACTGCGGGAAAGAGCTGTGGGGGCTGCTGTTTCGCGTTTTGCTGACGGTTTTGATTGAGCTGTCCATCGCGGTGCCCTTCGGCTACCGGGAAAAGCGCCGCCTGCGCCAGATCCTGCGCATCAATCTGGCGACTCATACTAAACTCTAAATAAAACAATTGATAATCCAACTACGACCGGTAACACT
>CAMKFK010000002.1 GCA_946411835.1 uncultured Clostridia bacterium | reverse complement strand
AACGACAAGAGCAGCGACAATGCTCTTTTTATGCTTGCCACACAATAACCTCCTTCTGTCGTCTTGATAATTGCCATGGAAAACGTACGAAAACGGCGCCAGAAAAACGATCACGGCCAACAACCGAGCTCCAGCACCGCAGACGCCCCCTTCGCAGGCATCATACTATAGCTGCTATTATTGTTTAATAAACCGTCTTTTGTCAATCACTTATTTCGCAATCTTCTCGCAATCTTTACAAAAAAAGGAACATAATTTTTGTTTTGTGTACCCCCCCCCCCCCCGAAAAATGCAAACAATATCCCCAGGGCGGCAAGCCCCGGGGATGATCGGCCATATTTTCACGCAATTCCGGTCACGCAATTCCGGCAACATATTGCTTGATCGCGCCCGCACCGGCGAGCCTGGTCCCGTCCGGCAGGACGAGGGTGGGCGCCTGCCGGACGCCGTATTTCTTCGCAAGCTCGGGGTTTTCGTCCGCCAGGACCTTGCGGTAGGCAAAGCCCGCGCGGTCCATATACTGGCAGGCGAGCTTGCAGTTGGGGCAGGTCGCCGTGGCGAAGAGGAGCGCGTCCTCCCGCGCGGGCGGCTCGGCGGCGGCGCTCCGCGCGGCGCTCTGTTCCACGCGCGGGCCGTCGTGCGTCAGGTTGGAGCGGGCGAGGACATATTCCAAGCGCTCCTTGTATTCCTGCGTCTTGCCCGCGTTCCAGTTCTGCACGGGGCGGTAGTAGCCGGTGATGCGGCTGTAAACCTCGGCGCTCTTGCCGCAGACGGGGCAGTTGAACTGCTCGCCGGTCAGGTAGCCGTGGTCGCGGCAGACGGAATAGGTCGGGGACAGGGTGTAGTACGGCAGGCGGTAGTTCTCCGCGATCTTGCGCACCAGCTTCGCCGCCGCCTCCCAACTCGGCAGCTTCTCGCCGAGAAAGGCGTGGAACACGGTGCCGGAGGTATAGCGGGTCTGAAGCTCGTCCTGTATGTCAAGAGCGGAGAAGATATCCTCGGTATAGCCGACGGGCAGGTGCGAGCTGTTGGTGTAGTACGGGGTGCCGCCCGGCTCCGCCGCCGTGATGATGTCCGGATAGAGCTCCACGTCGTGCTTGGCGAGACGGTAGGACGTGGATTCGGCGGGCGTCGCCTCCAGGTTGTAGAGGTCGCCGTACTGCTCCTGATAGTCGCTCAGACGCTCGCGCATATGGTCGAGCACCTGCTTGGCAAAGGTCTGGCAGCGCACGTCGGTCATGTCGGCGCGGATCCAGTTGGCGTTGAGCCCCGCCTCGTTCATGCCCACGAGGCCGATGGTGGAGAAGTGGTTGTCGAAGGTGCCGAGGTAGCGCTTGGTGTAGGGGTACAGCCCCGCGTCGAGCAGCTTGGTGATGACCGTGCGCTTGACCTTGAGAGAACGCGCGGCAAGGTCCATCACGCGGTCAAGACGGCGGTAGAAATCCGCCTCATCCTCGGCAAGGTAGGCGATGCGCGGCATATTGATCGTCACGACGCCGACGGAGCCGGTGCTCTCGCCGGAGCCGAAGAAGCCGCCGGTCTTCTTGCGCAGCTCCCGCAGGTCGAGGCGCAGGCGGCAGCACATGGAACGCACGTCGCTCGGCTCCATGTCGGAGTTGATGTAGTTGGAGAAGTACGGCGTTCCGTACTTGGCGGTCATCTCGAAGAGGAGCTTGTTGTTCTCGGTGGGCGTCCAGTCGAAATCCTTTGTGATGGAGTAGGTCGGGATCGGGTACTGGAAGCCGCGCCCGTTGGCGTCGCCCTCGATCATGATCTCGATGAACGCCTTGTTGACCATGTCCATTTCCTTCTTGCAGTCGCCGTAGGTGAAGTCCATCTCCCGCCCGCCGACGAGCGCGTTGAGGTTTTTGAGGTCATCCGGCACGACCCAGTCGAGCGTGACGTTGGAAAAGGGCGCCTGCGTGCCCCAGCGGGAGGGGGTGTTCACACCGTAGACAAAGGACTGGATGCACTGCTTCGTCTCCTTATAGCTGAGGTTGTCCACCTTGACGAAGGGCGCGAGGTAGGTGTCAAAGGAGGAAAATGCCTGCGCGCCCGCCCACTCGTTCTGCATGATGCCGAGGAAGTTGACCATCTGGTTGCACAGTGTGGACAGATGGCTCGCCGGGGCGGAGGTAATCTTGCCGGGCACGCCGCCCAGCCCGTCCTGAATGAGCTGGCGCAGGCTCCAGCCGGCGCAGTATCCGGTGAGCATGCTCAGATCGTGGAGGTGGATGTCGCAGTTGCGGTGAGCGTCGGCGATCTCCTGGTCGTAAACCTCGCTGAGCCAGTAGTTGGCGGTGATGGCGCCGGAGTTGGACAGGATCAGCCCGCCGACGGAGTAGGTGACGGTGGAGTTCTCCTTGACGCGCCAGTCGCTGATGTTGAGGTACTTGTCCACCGTATCCTTGTAGTCGAGGAGGGTGTCGCGGGTGTTGCGCAGCTTTTCGCGCTGCTTGCGGTAGAGGATGTACGCCTTGGCGACCGTCTCATACCCCGCCTTCGACAGCACCGCCTCCACGCTGTCCTGAATGTCCTCCATGGCGATCCTGGCGTCCTTGATCTTGCTCTGGAAGTCCGCCGTCACCTTCAGCGCGAGAAAATCGATCACGCTGTCGTTATACTCGGTCTCCGTCGCGTCAAACGCCTTCTTCATGGCTGCGGCAATGCGGCTGATGTCGAAATCGACGACTCTGCCGTCGCGCTTCACTACTCGATACATGGTTTTATCCCTCTCTATTATAATATTGTATAGTTTGAATAAACGTAACCCGTATTACCTTACTCCTCGACGCCGCGCAGGCGCGCCGTCGGCACGATCTCTCGCACCTGCGCCAGCAGCGCGCGCATTTCCCCGTCCGTAAAAGAGGAAAGCCCGTCAATCCGGAGTACGTCGCCCGAGGGCTTGTACTGCTGGAGGTAGTATTCCCGCGCGCCCTCGATCCAGCGGGCGGCGGCGCACAGGCTCTCCGCCGTGTGCAGCCCGCGCACGACCGTGGTGCGGAACTCACAGGCGACATGGCCGGCAAGCAGATAGTCCCTGCTGCGCTCCACCGCCGCGAGGTCGAAGTCGCGCAGACCGACGGTCCTGCCGTAGAGCAGCGGCGCGTTCTTCACATCCATCGCCACCCGGTCGACCAGCCCCTCCTCCACGACGGCGCGAAGCCGCTCCGGAAAGGTCCCGTTCGTGTCCAGCTTGACAAGGTAACCCAGCGCGCGCATGCGGCGCAGAAAGTCCGCGAGGTCGGCGTGGAGCAGCGGCTCGCCGCCCGTGACGGCAACCCCGTCGAGCAGGCCGCGCCGCTTTTCCAGAAAGCGCAGCACCGCCGCCTCGTCCATCGGGTCGCCCGCGCGCTCCGGCAGCACCAGCGAGGCGTTGTGGCAGAAGGGACAGCGCAGGTTGCACCCTCCGGTGAACACCGTGCAGGCGACCTTGCCGGGATAGTCCAGCAGCGTCATTTTTTGCAATCCCGAGATGCGCATGGCTCCCCTCCCCCCAACGCGATTATCGCAATGGTAACACAAGATATTGTGCTTGTCAACTGTAATCACCACCACAGGCAGAGAACTATCCACACCGCACAAAAACGTCCCTCTTGTTCGACGTTTTTTGCAATAGGCGGAGATTTCCGCATTTCAACCTTGACGCAGGGGATTACCGGATGTATACTTGTACCAAACAGGGTCGGCACAACCCGATCGCAGATGATTTTTTTGGGAGGATACAGCATATGGCTATTATGGTAGGCATCAACGGTTTCGGGCGCATTGGCCGCATCGCCCTGCGCAGTATGATCGAGCGCGGTAGCCACAGCTATCGCATTGCCGGCATCAACCTGCGCAACGCGGACCTTGACTTCATGGTCTATCAGGTCAAGTACGATTCCGTGTTCCGCACCTTCTACGGCACGGTGGAGCACGACGGCAGCAACCTGATCGTCAACGGCCAGAAGATCCGCGTCTACAGCTACTCCGACGCGGCGGAAATCCCCTGGGACGACTGCAACGCCGAGTACATCATCGAGTCCACCGGCGCATATCTGACCACGGAGAAAGCGTCCGTCCACCTCCAGAACGGCGCAAAGAAGGTCATCCTCTCCGCCCCCGCGAAGGACACGGAGACCCCGACCTTCGTCATGGGCGTCAACCACAGGACCTATACCTCCGACATGTCCGTTGTATCCAACGCCTCCTGCACCACCAACTGCCTTGCGCCGATGGCAAAGGTCATCAACGACACCTTCGGCATCGAGCAGGCGCTCATGTCCACCATCCACGCCTGCACGGCGAAGCAGAAGCCCGTTGACTCCCGCGGCGGCAAGGACTGGCGCACCGGCCGTAGCGTGCTGGGCAACATCATCCCCTCCTCCACCGGCGCGGCGAAGGCCGTCGGCCGCGTGATCCCGGAGCTTCAAGGCCGTATGACCGGCATGAGCTTCCGCGTCCCCACCACCGACGTGTCCGTGGTCGATCTGACCGCGCGCCTTAAGATTCCCGCCAGCTATCACGACATCTGCGTCGCCATGGAGAACGCCGCGCAGCACAGCATGAAGGGCATCATCACCTGCACGAACGACCCCGTTGTCTCCACCGACCTGACGGGCTTCCCCCAGACCTGCATCTTCGACGAGCAGGCGGGCATCATGCTCGACGACAACTTTGTCAAGCTCATTGCGTGGTATGACAACGAGTGGGGCTACACCAACAAGCTCATCGACCTCATGACCCACATGTACAAGGTCGATCATCCAACCGGCAGCTTCACCGACGAGAGATAGCATTTGTCCAAAAAGATGCTTCGACCGCAAGGCCGGAGCATCTTTTTCATTTTGCCGTCTGCCGCAGCGCGAGGCGCTCTCTTGCCACGGCGAGCATCAGCTTGATGCGGTTCTCCTGATTGACGCGGGTCGCGCCGGGATCGTAGTCAATGGGGGTGATGTTGGCGTCGGGGTACAGTTCACGTATTTTGTTTATCATGCCCTTGCCCGCGATGTGGTTCGGCAGACAGCCGAAGGGCTGGGCGCAGACAATGTTCTCATAACCCGCGCGGATCAGCTCCACCATTTCGGCGGTCAGCAGCCAGCCCTCTCCCATCTTGTCGCCCATGCCGATGATGCCCTCGGTCAGCGTTGTCAGCTCGCGGAAGGGCAGCGGCGCGTGGTAGCCGTTGTCCCGCAGGGCGGCGATGATAACGTGCTCCATCTGCCCGATGAAGGCGAGCACCCAGTCGGAGATGTGCTTCTCAAAGAAAGTCCCGCCGTAGAGCCGCGCCGTCTCCGAAAGGTTGTAGGCGCTGTACTGGATAAAGCCCATCAGTCCGGGCAGATTGACCTCGCAGTCCTGCGAGGCGAGAAACTTTTCAAGGTCGTTGTTGCCCAGCGGCGAGTATTTGACGTAGATTTCACCCACGACGCCGACCTTGACCTTCGGCGTGCGCTCCGCCGGTATGGCGGCAAACTCCTCCGCGATGCGCGGCATGACGCGCTTCATCTCGTGCTGGGAAAAGCCCCTGCCCTGCCGTATCTCAGCGCAGACCGTGTCCAGCCAGCGGCTTTGCAGCGCCTCCGCGTCGCCCGCGCGGCGCTCGTACGGCTCGGTCTGCGCGCGCAGGGCGACGAGCAGGTCGCCGTAGTACACGGCGGCGAGCAGCATCCGCACGAAGCGCATGGTCATCGGCAGGCTGTTGCCCTTCTCCAGCCCGGAGAAGTTGAGGCTCAGCACGGGGATATGCCCCAGTCCCGCCCGCTCCAGCGCCTTGCGCAGGAGAAAGATGTAGTTCGAGGCGCGGCAGCCGCCGCCCGTCTGCGTGATGATGAGCGCCGTATGTTCGAGGTCATAGCGTCCCGATTCCAGCGCGTCGAGGAACTGTCCGATGACCAGCAGCGCGGGATAGCAGGTGTCGTTGTGGACGTACTTCAGTCCCTGCTCCGCCACGTGCGAGCCGCAGTTGCCCAGCAGCTCCACGTTGTAGCCCTCCCGTTCCATGGCGGCAGCGAGGATGCGGAACTGCACCGGTGCCATGTTGGGGATCAGTATCTTATGCGTCTTTTTCATCTCCGGCGTAAACACCGGATAGCTCGTTTCCATGGTTCCCTTCACCCTTCCGCTTTTCCTCCAGCGCGGCAAGCAGGCTGCGAAGCCGGATGCGCACCGCGCCGAGGTTGGTAATCTCGTCGATCTTGAGCTGTGTGTAAAGTTTTCCGCCCGCGCGCAATATCTCGCGCGTCTCGTCGGTGGTGATGGCGTCGACGCCGCAGCCGAAGGAGACGAGCTGCACTAGGTCCATGTCCGGGTGCTCGACACAGTAGCGCGCCGCCGCGTAGAGCCGCGCGTGGTACGTCCACTGGTTGAGCACCGAGGTCTCGAAGGGCGCGACGAGGTGGGACACCGCGTCCTCCGTCACCACCGCCACGCCGGAACGGGTGATGAGCGTGTCAATGCCGTGGTTCACCTCGGGGTCGACGTGATAGGGCCGTCCGGCGAGTACGATGATGTGCCGTCCCTCGGCGCGCGCGGCGTCCATGATCCGCCTGCCCTCGGCGCGCAGGCTCGCCATATGGCGCTCGTACTCCTGATAGGCGGCGTCGGCGGCGCGCTTGACCTCCCGCAGCGGAATGCCGGGGAAGCAGCGTTCCAGCGCGACATGAATTTTCTGCGGGAAGTCCTTCGGGCGGTGCAGCCCGACATAGTCGTATATGAACTTGACCCGCCCCACCTCCGGGCAGTTGCCCGCGATGACCTCCGGGTAATAGGCGACGACGGGGCAGTTGTAATTGTTCTGTCCCAGCCCCTCGTCAAGATTGTAGGTCATGCAGGGATAGAAAATCGCGTCCACGCCCATTCCGGCAAGGGCGGCGATGTGCCCGTGCGCCAGCTTCGCGGGGAAGCAGGCGGTGTCGCTGGGGATCGTTCCCTGACCCTTGAGGTAGAGCGCGCGGCTGGACAACGGGCTGTGATAGACCGTGAAGCCCAGCTCGGTGAAAAAGCGGTGCCAGAACGGGAACAGCTCCCAGAGGTTGAGGCACAGCGGGATGCCGATCTTCCCCCGCGTCCCCTCGACGGGCCTGTAAGAGAGAATCAGCTTACGCTTGTAGTCGTAGAGATTGCGCTCCTCGCCGCCCGCCTTGCCGGTGACGGGGCGGTCACAGCGGTTGCCGGAGACCAGCGTCTCCCCGTCCGCGAAGGTGTTGACCGTAAGCTGGCAATGGTTGCCGCAGCGCCGGCAGGTCTCGCTGCTTGTCTCCTGCGTAAAAGCGTCGAGCGCGGCGGCGGAGAGCAGCCGGCTTTTCTGCCCCTCCCGCGCGCGGCTTTTGCCGTAGAGCGCCGCGCCGTACGCGCCCATCAGCCCCGCGATGTCCGGGCGGATGACCTCGACGCCCATCTCCTGCTCAAAGGCGCGGAGCACCGCTTCATTATAAAACGTGCCGCCCTGCACGACGATCCTGTGCCCCAGCTCCTCGGGCGACGAGGCGCGGATGACCTTATAGATGGCGTTTTTGACCACGCTGATGGACAGGCCCGCGGAGATGTTCTCCACGCTCGCGCCGTCCTTCTGCGCCTGCTTGACGCTGGAGTTCATGAACACGGTGCAGCGGCTGCCCAAATCGACCGGGCGCTCGGCAAACAGGCCCAGCCGGGCAAACTCGCGCACGTCGCGCCCCAGCGCCTGCGCGAAGGTCTGCAAAAAGCTGCCGCAGCCGGAGGAACACGCCTCATTGAGAAAGATGTCGCTGATTGCGCCATCCTCGATCTTGAAGCACTTCATGTCCTGCCCGCCGATGTCGATGATGAAGTCCACGTCCGGGCGGAAGTGCTTCGCCGCCGTGAAGTGGGCGACGGTCTCGACCACGCCGTAGTCCGCGTGAAAGGCGTGCTTCGCCAGTTCCTCGCCATATCCCGTGGTCGTCACCGAGGCGACGCGCAGGCGCGGGTGCCCGGCGTAGAGCGCTTGCAGCGTCGCGCGGATGAGCGGGACGGGGTTGCCGAGGTTGGGGCGGTAATCGGTAAACAGCAGCGCGCCCGCATCGTCGATGACGGCGACCTTGACGGTGGTGGAGCCGGAGTCGACGCCGATGTGCACCGCGCCCGCATAGTCGCGCGGGAAATCCGCGCGCGCAACCGTGGCGCGCGCGTGACGCGCGCGGAAAGCGTCGTAATCCGCCTGAGACGCGAAGAGCGGCGGCTGGGCGCGGTAACCCTCCGACGCGCCGCACTCGCGCAGCTTGTCCGCCACGGCGCGCAGGTCAAACGCCTCGTCGGAGTAGTACGCCGCGCCCAGCGCGACGAACAGCAGGCTGTTGTCGGGACACGCGCCCGTTACGCCGAGGGTGGCGTCAAAGCGCTTGCGCAGGGCGTGGTTGAAGCTCAGCGGTCCGCCGAGGTAAAGGACGTTTCCCTTGATGGACCGGCCCTGCGCCAGTCCCGCGATGGTCTGGTTGACCACCGCCTGATAGATGCTGGCGGCGATATCCTCCGCGCGGGCGCCCTGATTGATGAGCGGCTGCACGTCGCTCTTGGCGAACACGCCGCAGCGCGACGCGATGGTGTAGGTCTTCTCCGCGCGAGCGGCGGCGGCGTCCATCTCGTCGGCGCTGAACTTGAGCAGGGTCGCCATCTGGTCGATGAACGCGCCGGTGCCCCCGGCGCAGGAGCCGTTCATGCGCACCTCCATGCCGCCGGTGAGAAAGAGGATCTTTGCGTCCTCCCCGCCCAGCTCGATGACCACGTCCGTGCCGGGCGCGAGCCGATTTGCCGCCACGCGGGTGGCGAACACCTCCTGCACGAAGGGCACGCCCGCGCTCTCCGCCATGCCCATGCCGGCGGAGCCGGAGATTGCGAAAACCGCCCGTCCCTGCGGCGCATACTCCGCCGCCACGCGGCGCAGCAGCTCCTCCGTCTTGTCGACGATGTGGCTCAGGTGCCGCTCGTAGGTGCTGTATATGATGTTGTCCGCATCGTCGAGCACCACGCACTTGATCGTGGTGGAGCCCACGTCCAAACCGACCTTCAATGGACCGTCCTCCTAGGGTAAGATGCAATTTCATGATATCATACGCCTTTTTTCACGCTTCGGCAATCGGCAACCACGTTAAAAAACTGTAAATCTTTTTTCGACAGACTGTGACAGCCGCAAAAAGGCACGGGCTTCGGCAATGATAACCGAAGCCCGTGCCTTATGGTGCGCGAGGCGGGACTTGAACCCGCACGTGCGTGAAGCACACTAGAACCTGAATCTAGCGAGTCTGCCAATTCCACCACTCGCGCGTACGCAGCCCATCCAGAGGAAAAATGGTGCGGATGGCGGGACTTGAACCCGCACGTCCATACGAACACTAGCACCTCAAGCTAGCCTGTCTGCCAATTCCAGCACACCCGCATATTTCTCCGCTGTCAAATGACCGCTCCGCTATTATAAGACCATCGCGAGCGAAAAGTCAAGCATTATTTTGCCCGCGCCGGTAATTTTTTTACAGCTGGCTCAGCACCTCGCCCACCGCGCCGGTGATGACCAAATTGGCGCCGAGGTCGGCCCGCAGGGGCGTCTTGTTGATGACGACGAGCTTGTTGCCGCGATAATAGTTGATGAGCCCCGCCGCCGGGTACACCGCCAGCGACGTGCCCGCAATCATCAGCACATCCGCGTCGGCAATGTAGCGGATCGCGCGCTCGAGCAGGTTGCCGTCCAGCCCCTCCTCGTAGAGCACCACGTCCGGCTTGACGCGCCCGCCGCAGGTGCAGACGGGAACGCCCGTGCTGTTGCGGATGAAATCGGCGTCGTAAAACTTGCCGCATGTTTCGCAGTAGTTGCGTAGCGTGCTGCCGTGCAGCTCCAGCACCTCGCGGCTGCCCGCCGCCTGATGCAGCCCGTCGATGTTCTGCGTGACGATGGCGCGCAGCTTGCCCTGCCGCTCCCACTCCGCCAGCTTTCTGTGCGCGGCGTTGGGCTGGACGCCGGAAACGAGCAGCTTTTCGCGGTAGAACCTGAAGAACTTCTCCGGCTTGCGCACATAATAGGTGTGGCTCACGATGGTTTCGGGCGGATCGTCCCACTTCTGGCTGTAAAGCCCGTCCACACTGCGGAAGTCCGGGATACCGCTCTCGGTGGACACGCCCGCCCCGCCGAAAAACACGATGTTGTCCGTATTGTCGATGATGTCCTTGAGCCGTTTGATCTCCTCCGTCATAGCGTTCAACCTCCTTGGTTCCCTTTGATTTGCAGCGTCCAGCGGCAGCACAGGCGGTCGAGGTCCTCGTCCGTCGCGGCGTCGACGCGCAGGCGCGCGCCGCAGTCGGCGCAGATGAGATCGACGCAGGCGGGGCGCACCTCCATGGTGTAGCGCTCGCTGCCGCAGGTGCAGGTCACGCCGTGGGGCCGCGCGGCGATCTCCTTCAGCTCGGAGAGCACCTCGTGCATGATGAGACTGTCGGTGAAAAGCGCGTCATCCTCCCCGCGCGCCGCCTCCTTGTCCGCCGCGAGGCTCAGGCGCTCCAGCTCGCGCTCGACCTCGTAGTCCGCGCCGATGAAGCAGCAGAGCTGTCCGGTCTGCGGGCAGGCGAGGCCGACGCCCTTGTCTCCGAGCATCCGCTCCGTGTCCAGCGCGGCGGTATGCTCCCCGCCGCAGACGCCGCAGGGCACGGCGAGGCGGAAACGGCGCTCCTCCGCGTCGATGGTGAGGCAGGACCTGCCGCATGCGCAGCTCACCGCCGCGCCCGACGCCGCCAGCGCGAACGCCGCGCGCGGCTGGATCACCTTGGCGCGGCAGGCAGGGCAGAGATAGCCGATGGTACGGGTCTGGGATGTGGTCATGGTCGTGTCTCCTCGCGGTGTGGTTTTGGCTATCATACCGCGTTATGGGCGGGGCTGTCAAGGGTGGAGAAATCAGCGAAAGAATCAGACGCTCACAGCAATCGGGCGGTTCCCTAAACATCGCTTTTGCGGCGATTGCAGTCAGCGCAAAGCATCTGACAATTTTCAGCGATTGTTTTGCCGCCCCTGCTCCACGGCGTAATATGGTCTGCGTGCATTTCTTCTATTTCAAAATGCCTGCCGCATTTCGGGCAAACGCCCTCTTGCCGCTCGTATGCCGTCCGCGCCATCTTTGGAGAAAACGTCCGGATGTTCAGATGCTTCTCCTGCCCATCCAGCAGATATTCGTAGATTCCTTTCTGATTGGTGACATCCTCATCGTCCAGCAGCTCCACGATACGGCTTTCAAGCGTTTTGGGGTCATAGCTGCCCGTGCCGTGCCTGTTATAGTAAATCCCCCAGTCAAGCCCTTTCATCAGCTTGCCGCGATACCTCGGGAACGTCACCCGCACCCAGTTTATGACAGTCTGGAAGTACAGCCATATTTCATTGCAATTTGTGTCATGCTGGTGCGCTGACATATAGTCTTCGATTTCAATTCCGTCCCTCGATGCAATCCATTTCAAAGCGGTCTCCAGATAGTTCTGCCGAATCGCGGAGCCGTTCAAGTAGTCGCCCGCGATTTGATAGGCAGGACATTGCGTCTTGCTGAAATAGCTTTTTGCCTCAGACAGCCATTCGCCAGTATAGATTGCGTTGCGCAGCTCCTGTGGCGTCAGTTGTTCTCCCGCGATATTGATGATTTTGAACCAATCCAGCTTTTCCTTGTCGGTTCCCTCGCAAATGTAGATCATCAGAGGATAATCCAGAATCTGGTCTTGTTCCGATGCGGTCAGGTTGCTGAATTTACGGGGCATACCGTCCAAGACGACGGAAAACTCGTCCGTCGCATACTGGCAAATGCTGATGGTGCGCTGCTGTCCGTCCAGCACTTCAAAATTACCGTCGTCGCTTTTTACCCAATACATCACATTCAGAGGGAAATTGTGCATAACGGTATGGATCACCTCGTCGCGCTGCTTGTCCTTATAGATAAATTCGCGCTGAAAGGCGGGGCGAATGTTCAGTCTGCCGCCATATCCGACAACGCCGTTCTCCGCGCTGTCAACGTAACCGTTCACCACGTCGCGGACGGGGATTTCATGCAATTCGATTTTCATTGGTTGTCCTGCTTTCTGCGGATAAACATTCTTTTATATTTTGCTTTGCCGCCGTTAATAACACAATGTGGGTTCTTGCCGTCCCATTTTGCTGCTTCGCCGCTGAGACCTTTTCCGTTATCTTCCGCCATACCAACTAATTCAAATTGATCTGGATTGTAGTACTGCATAAATGTTATAGGTATGCCCATTACCTCATAATAATTACAAGGTATTTCAAGCGTTCTGCTTACTTCAATAACATCATAATTATCATATTTTGGATATTGCTCCGGTGAATAGGTCTTGTACAAAATCATTTTTTCATGACGTTTTTCAATGTCAAGATTGGTAAACCAACAAATATTACCCATTCGCCGCCATTTTTGCCCGGTTTCATCTATCTTGAAGTCGGTTTTCTTTTCTTCATAACTATCGGGAACTTTGAACCAAAAATGCCCGTTATTATAACCTAACCAAACCTTATTATCACGAATAAGCGGGAATATTTCGCTATAGCAAACATTGTTTTGATTGCCAATGATCAAAAACTGTTTTCCGTATTCCACAAGCTGCGCCATATACTCACGGAACAGGGAAAACGGCGGATTAGTACAAACAATATCCGCCTCCTTTAGCAGCTCCACACATTCCTCGCTCCGAAAATCCCCGTCGCCCGTCAACAGAGTCAGCACATTTTTCTTGTTGCGCAACAAGTACTCCACATCCGCGAGGTCAACTCGCCCGTCACCGTTTTCGTCCGTAACCTCCGTAATAATCACGCGGTATGGTTGACGCACAAAAGAAAGTTGACCGTTTGCACTCTGATAGTAATCAAGCTCTTTCCCAGTAATGGGCGAAGAAGCATAGCAGGTTGAAATCAATTTCTTTAAACCCAAAGAATTGAAGTTCATCGCAAAGAACTTGAAAAAGTTGCTTTCAAAGGGGTCGTCGCAGTTGCAAAGCACAGTTTTCCCCTTGAAATGTGCCTTGTAGTGCTTCAACTCGCTTTCAATCAAGGAAAGCTGCGTATAGAACTCGTCTTGCTTGTTCCTTGCTGAATCATGTAAATTGCTGTTCCCGGCCATAACTCACGCCGTCCCTCCTTGTTTTCCGACAAATGTCCATCAAAATATCCAATAAAGTATAACACAACGCCGTCCAAAAGGCAATTCGTTGTTGCGTTCATTTTGTATGTTTTCACTCATTTGGCGCACACTATCCTCAAAACCCAACAAGGAGACACGACATGGACAAACGGATTGGGGCGCGGACGGTGCGCCTTTCCTGCCCGCCGGCGGTGCTGGGGTTCGCCGCTGTGGGCGGACGGATGGAGGGCGCGGGACCGCTGGGCGACTTCTTTGACGAAATCGGCGAGGATCACTTCTGGGGGCAGAAGACCTGGGAGCAGGGCGAGAGCACGATGCAGCGCCACGCGCTGAACAAGGCGCTGGAAAAGGCGACGCTGCGCGAGGGCGACCTCGACTATGTGCTCGCGGGCGACCTGCTGAACCAGTGCATCGGCTCGTCGTTCGCCTTGCGCGGCAGCGGCGCGCCGTTCTACGGGCTGTACGGCGCCTGCTCGACGATGGGCGAGGCGCTGTCGCTGGCGGCGCTGCTGATCGACGGCGGCTTCGCCCGCCGCGCGGCGGCGCTGACCTCCTCGCACTTCTGCACGGCGGAGCGGCAGTACCGCGCGCCCGTGCCCTACGGCTCCCAGCGCGCGCCAACCGCCCAATGGACGGCGACGGCGGCGGGCTGCTGCATCCTCGGCGCGGAGGGCGACGGTCCCTACGTCACGCACGTCACGGCGGGCAAGATCGTCGATCTCGGCATTGACGACGCGAACAACATGGGCGCCGCGATGGCGCCCGCCGCCTATGACACGCTCTCGGCGGTGCTGCGCGACACACATACGCTGCCGAAGGACTACGACCTGATCGTCACGGGCGACCTCGGCAAGCTGGGGCACGATATCGTGGTCGACTTCTTTGCCCGCGACGGCATCGACATCGCGCCGCAATACGACGACTGCGCGCTGCTGCTCTTCGACCGCGCGGAGCAGGATATGCACTGCGGCGGCAGCGGCTGCGGCTGCTCGGCGGCGGTGCTGTGCGCCCACCTGCTGCGTGGGATGCGCGAAAAGCACTGGAACCGTGTGCTCTTCGCCCCGACGGGCGCGCTGCTCTCCCCCACCTCGACGGCGCAGGGCGAGAGCATCCCCGGCATCTGCCACGCAGTGATCCTGTCAAACACAAGGGAGGGCTGAGACATGGACTATTTACGCGCATTCCTCTGCGGCGGCGTCCTGTGCGCTGTGGGACAGGTGCTCATCGACCGGACGCGGCTCACCCCGGCGCGCATTTTGACCGGCTGCGTCGTCGCGGGCGTGGCGCTGACGGCGATCGGGCTGTACGACCCGCTGGTCGAGTGGGGCGGCGCGGGCGCGACGGTGCCGCTGCCCGGCTTCGGGCGCGTGCTGGCGCACGGCGTCGAGGAGGCGGTGGCGGAGCAGGGCTGGCTGGGCGTGCTGACCGGCGGCCTGCGCGCCGCCTCCGGCGGAATCTCCGCCGCCATCGTCGGCGCGCTGCTGGCGGCGGCGCTGTTTCGCCCCGGCGACAAGCGATAGGAGGCTTTTCAGAAAAAAGCGGCAAATCGCCGCTTTTTTGCTTGACAAAGGTATGGGTGCTGTGGTATCATTCCACTTGCGTTTGGAGCAGACGCGGGACAGACCGGGAGAGATGGCCGAGCGGTTGAAGGCACCGGTCTTGAAAACCGGCGATGTGAAAGCATCCGTGGGTTCGAATCCCACTCTCTCCGCCATTTTTCTATCTGTTCGGCTTGCGGAAGTACCCAAGAGGCCGAAGGGGCTCCCCTGCTAAGGGAGTAGGGCGCTTAAAAACCGCCGCGGAGGTTCAAATCCTCTCTTCCGCGCCAGAAAATCCCCGCAAACCGCTTAATTTAGCGGTTTGCAGGGATTTTCCCATGCAGCCAAAATTTAACGCGCGATTGCTGCGTAATGCTTTTTATTGCCGTGTGTTGCAGTAATTTGTTGTCAAATCTGTTGTCAAATGAGGAGGGCGCTTGCGCGCCCTCCTCTTGCGTTATCCAAGCCCGATTTTCGCCAGCGCAAAGCCGACGACGGCGGCGACCAGAAGCCAAAACAACTTTCCGACAAAATCATCCCACCGGCGCGCGGGCTTCTCTGTCAGCGCCTTGACGTCCGCCTTGATCTCCTGCACGTCGGTCTTGACGCACTCCTGCGCCTGCGCGAGGAGCGCGACGCTGGTCACCAGCTCGTCGAGCTCGTCCTGCCGTGCCTCCACCTTATCGAGGCGCTTGGTGTTTGACTTGCTCCTCGCCTCATTCTCTGCGACGGCGACCGCCAGCTCCTCCGGCGTCATGTCGCGCCTCCCCTGATCGCTCCGGCGCGGTCGAAGATAACCAGAAGCCGCAGCATATCCATGCTGAGATCAAGATCAGCGGGACGCCCCTGCAAGTCTCGCTTGCCGCCGCCCGTGAGGGCGCGCGCCTCGATCAGGCGCTCCACCGTCGGGGCTGCCCACGGCGCGGCGCTGCTGATCTCCTCAAGGCTGTTAAATCTCTCCACGGCGTCAACCTCCTTTTCGTCCGCGCAGAGCGCGCGGGGAATAATGTAAGTCGGGCGGGCGAAGCTCAGAGGGCGCGTTTTCTGCTGCACCCACCCGCCGTCGCTCTGATTTGTGCCGCTGGTATTTCCGTCGATGGTGGTGACGGACGCTTTTGTCCTTGAGACAAAAATCCCGGTGTGGTCGGTCGCCGGGCCGCCCGGAAAATCAAAGATGACAATGCAGCCTTCGACAGGCGTCAGCGTGATGCAATCCGGCTGGTGCTTGCGATACCAGTCCAGCAGCGCGCCGCAGGACGCCGTTTTGTAGGGCAGCGGCGCGCCCGCCTTGGCGTAGCACCACTGCACAAATTCCATGCACCAAAGCTCGCAGTCGAGGCCGTACCATCGCCCAAATTTATTGGTTTTTCCGACGCCTTCGTGGTAGCCGATCTCGCGCGCGGCGACCGCGAGCAGCTCACTGCTCCGAATCATGCGCCGCCTCCTCTCTGCGATAGGCCGCCGTGCTGACGCCGATCAGCGCGCCGAGGAAAGCCTCGACCGCCGCCAGCGTGCCGACGATTTCCTTGGCGTACGGCCAGCCCCACAGCCCGGCGAGCGCGGAGTAAAGCGCGCCGAGCGCGGGCAGCACGATCATCACTATCCATTTGAGTACGTCGTACACCCGATTGTCCAGTCTGATTATCACGGTTTATCCTCCTTCTTGAGCACCGTTTTGATGAACAGCAGCGCCAACTCGCCGCCGAAAAATCCGAGGATGACGGCGAGCAGCCCAGACATATCCGCGCCGCGCGCCTGCGCGATCAAGGCGAAGGCAGAGAATATCGTCGCGCAGAAAATGCACAGCGCGATCACGCGCTTGGCGAAAAGATGCCGCTTTTTTTTCGCTCATGCCACGCCCTCCAGCAGCACCTCAACCTTGACGCACGGCGGTTTGTGATCCAGCGTAATGTTTTTGTTAAGCGACGTTGCCTCCTTCCTGTTCGGGCGCAAGCTGCGCGCCCGTCCATTCACCCCGTTTTTTCCCGCAGCCCGCAAGCCGCGGGCTGCCAGTCCAGTACGAGCCCGACGGCACGTTGTTGCCATACAAGCAGGCTAAGCCAGTGGCGTTGCCCGTGCCCAACATGACACCGAAGCGCCACGGGCAACGCACGCCCGACGCGATCGCGCCATGGAAACCGGACTTGTAGCGGATGGTGCCGTCTCCGCCGAAGGTCAGCGGGAACAGGACGCCAAGGGCGGTTTGTGCGAATTCTCTGACGTAGTTCCAACCGGACTCCACGCCGGTTTTCGCAATGTTGGTTTTGGTGTAGTTGCTCGTGATGCTGGTTGCCAGCTTTTCGCTGTTTTTGCACTCATACACGGCGTAGCTGTGTGAGCTTCCGCTTCCTGTGACGTTGTATAGCGGGTCAAGGCCAATGTCGCACGCCCCGACCATCGCCTCCACGCCAGCTACGCGGGCGGGCGTCTTGCCGTCCGTCAGACTGTAGAGGCTCCCGTCCTTGTGTCCCGGAAGCGCCTCCGTGCTTCCCGAATGCCAAGGCATCGAAAAAACGTGCATCGAGGTCGTCGTGGTGATCGTGCCGCTGATGTCAAGGTTGAGCGCCGTGTATGTCGTTCCGTCGATCTCGACATCCGCCTTGCTCGTGATTCTTTTCATCAGCGCAACGCCGGTAGTCGCACCGGCTCTTTCGGTCGCGGTGGTTACGGAAACGGTGGAGCCGACGAGGTAATCCGCTCCGTCCAACTGAGATACAAGCACCCGCGTCGCGTCGCTCTCCGCCTTAGCTACGGTGTGATTTATGCTATAACTGGCACAGCCTTCGAGGATGCCACCGTTCTCCAAATTGAAATGCCTAATCTGCCACATATCAAGGAGCCACTGACTATCGCAGTCACACCATAGGCCTTCATAGGCGTTGCGTAGGCGCGCCTTGCTCAGTCCCGTGGACGCGGACGCAAAATTATACGCCGCCTTGCCCGCTCCGCTCGTCAGCTTCCCGTTTGCGTCCAGGCCGCCGGAGAATGTCGGGTGCCAGGTCATTGCGCGTTTGCTTCCGTCCGGCGCAACGTCGCCCGCGTATGGCACATAGTCCGCCGCAGGCTTCGCGCGCCAGCTCTTGTACAGATAATCCGTGTCGCTGCTGCGCTTGATCCACAGCGCCGCCGAGAACGTATAAACCGGCGCAAGCTCGCCCGTCACGTCAAACGTCGCGTCCACGCCCTCAACCGCCAGTACGTCCATCGTGCCGTCCGCGAGGCTTTCGGCGTTGGCACGGACGTACCACAACATCCTGTCGCTCTCCGTCCAGTCCGGCGTGTCTGCGGATTGCTCGGTCACGAGCGCGCCCGCGCTTTTTGCGGCGAGGTCGTCCAGCGGCGTCATGGCGCTGCTGTCGCTGACGCTCTCCTGATACCAGCGCAGCGTGTAGGTGTGATTGCACTCCGACGCCATGAGCGCGAACCAGCGAGACAAGCGGCTGTAGCGGTCGCCCTGATTCGCCGTGCGCGGCCACCACGACTCAAACGCCGACTGCGTGTTGACGTCGTCGAGAATGGATGCGTACAGCGCGTCGAGCTCAGCGGGATCGAGCTCACCCCGCTCAAAAAGCAGCGGTTTCAAATAACCGTCCATCAGCTCACCACCTTCAAAAACTCCCACGTTCGGGCGGAGCTGAGGACGTACAGCGCCCTGCGCCCCTCGCCGTCGGCAAGGCACAGCGCCAGCGAGCCGGAACGCGGGCCGCCGGTGACGTCGCCCTGCGTAGGCAGCGCGGCGAGCGCCGTCGCGTTGTCGCAAAGGTACTCGGTATAGACGCCCTCGCCGTCCGTATTGAGGCTGGAGGGATTTGTGTAAATCACGATCGGTTTGTTGGTATCGGGCATAGTGTGCACCTCCTTGTGTTAATTGTTGACACATCACGATTCGGGAATGGGGCGGCGATAGTATACGAGGACGCAGCCGGGCGCTCCGTCGCCGCCATCGGAGCCCATGCCGCCGGAAGTCTGCTCGGGGAAGATGCAGGAAATTTCGCCGCCGGACAAGCCCTCCTTGACGTGGTTTTCCGCCCAGCTTGGCCAGCCGTAGGCTCCATTGCCGCCGCCTCCGTTTCCGCCCGTGCCGCCGGTGCCGTAGCCGCCGGCAGCCGGAGGCGCGAGCGCGTCGCCGCCAGCGCCGCCCCGACCAGGCCTGACGCGAGCGTAGCCGCTGTTATATTCGTCTCCCGCGCGGACCCCGCCGCTGCCGTTAAGCCCGCCGCCGCCGTCGCTTTTGTACGCGGGGCCTCCGCCGAAGCCGCCCCGCGCGGTAATCTCGAACCAGCCGTTGTACCTGTCGGTCCGTCCAGCATCAGGGTTAATCACGCTCTCATTATCCGCGCCCGCGACATAACTCACGCCGTCCACGACGATCGGGTCGGCGTGATAGGGCGTGTTGGCGTCGAGCATACCGGAGCCCTTTCCGCCCGCGATGCCGGAGCCGCCGCGCGCCGCGTAGACTGTACCGGTGACGGGATCCAGATATCCGTAAGAGGACGGCGCGCCGTCGGCGCTGGTGTACGAACCGAATGTTGTGTCTCCGCCAAGTTCGCCCTGCTCCATTGTGCCGCGCGGCGAACCGGCGCCGCCCGCTCCGCACGAATAGGCGAAGGTGTCGCCCGCCGCGACGGTGAGCCGCGCGACGAAGATCGCGCCGCCGTCGCCTGGGACGCCCGGCTCGCCGCCGCCGCCGCCAACGGCCTGCTCCCACGAGAAACCGATCTGTCTCAAGGTGTAATAGTAACTCCCCGCCCAGTAGCGCCCAGAGTAGCTCTCCGTCGAGGGAACGGGGGCGGGCTCGCCATTGTTTCCGGCGCCAGCGCCGCGCCCGCCGCCGATGAGGACGACCTCCAAACTGGTCACGCCGTCCGGCACGGTGAACGTGCCGCTGCCCGTCAGCAGCTCGCGCACATCCTCGAAGGGCTCCACCTGCCAGGGCGAGTAACCGATCAGCGCGGAGACGCGCGCCTTGAGCACCTGAGAGACGGTGACGGGGCTCAGCTTTTCGACGCAGGCGAGCGCTTGCTGCTGGGTAAACGGATTGTACAGGCTCACCACGTCGCCCGCGTGCGTCTGGTCGATCACTGCGTCGCACTCGATCCACGAGCGATGCGCGTAGTAGTCCGCCAGCCGCGCCACTACGTCGGCGGAGTTCGTGATTCCCACCAGCGTCGCGTCCTCGACGCGCACAGGGTTCAGGACGGCGACGGGCTGTGTGCCGTAGATGGGGTACTCGGCGTGAAGCGTCATCGTCATGTCCGCCGCAGCGCCGCCGCTCGACGCGAGATAGACCGGCCCGGAAAATTGATGTCCGCGCGTTGGGCCGGAGGTGACGACGAGAGTGAATTGGCTCGCGGCGAGCGATGAGCCGCCGACATTGAGCGTCAGACCGGTAATACGGATGGTAGCGTTGCCGGATGGAAGAACGTTGGTCGACAGCTCGAAGCTCCAGACGCCGTCCGCCCCGCAGTCCAGCAGCAGCGGCTCGCCCGCCGTGGCGTCGATATCGTCGGTGCCGCTGGGGTAGTAGAGCGCTTGCCGTCCGAGCAGCGCCCGCGCTTCGGTGGTCACCGGCTCCGTCACCTCGCGCGTGGTGTGGATGTAGCGCAGGCCGGTCAGGGTGCCCGTGCCCGCGCCGAGGATCGCGTAATTCGCGCCGCTCTCCTCGATAGGCATTTCCACGGGCGGGTCTGTGTCCGTGTGCCACGAAAGCCCGCTGACCGGCTCGCGGAAAATCACGATCTTTCCCGCCTCCGCCGTCCCGCTGAAAAGCGTGACGGAATCATCGCCCGCGATGTACTGATGCTCTAGCACGGTGACGGAGGTGACGGGCGGCTCCGTGCGGACGGTCGCGCCGTCGCGGTACACGTAATCGTCCGTGATGATCGCCTGCGTCGCCGTGTCCAGATTGTCCACGCGGAGCGTGCCGTCGGCGTCCGCGCGGACGGTTGCGTTGAGCGCAAAGAGCACCTTGAGCAGGTTGTCCTTCGCGCTGCCCGTGGGCGCGCCGTTCTCGCCGGACGGCGAGACGTAGGGCAGATAGCCGTAGAGCAGCGTTGACGCAAAGACGGTGGCGACGGCGTGGGGAATGTCGCCGAAAATATCGTCGAGTATGTCGCCGGCCGCGACGCCGTTGTAGATGCCGCCCTTGTGCGGAAGCTGCGCAAGCCGCCCCAGCGAAGACATCAGCGTCAGCCGATAGAGATCATCCGCGACGCGCGTGACGCTCTTGATGTACCACAGCGCATATTGTGAGCCGCCGCGGAGCAGCACCACCGGCGCGTCCTGCTGGAAGGCGTCCAGCTCCGCCGTGGTCTGGACGGTGACGGTCATCGTGTCCACGTCGAGCACGCGCTCGTCGAGCGAGACGTCAAGGGCGAGCTGCGCGCCCTTGAGCGCGTCGCCGGTGTAGGAAAAAGCCCGGTAGATCAGCTCCGTTTTCATGCGGTCGCCTCCCGATTGACGGAGATCGCCTTAAACGTCACCGTCAGGCCGCCCCAGCGCCGCTGCCCGCCGAGCTGCCCGCGGTAGACGTCGGAGCCGCTCTCGATCATCGCTTGATAGGTGAGTGTGCTCTGTCCGTTTGGGACGGTGATGATGTGAGACGGCACCGGCGCGGACAGCGCGTCCACCAGCGCGTCATAGTCCGACTGATAGCGCGGGTCCGGCTCGATCTCCATGCTGTAGCTGTACTTGGTGCCGACGAGATCTCGCTCATGGCGCCCACTCAGCATGTCGCCCGCGTTCGGCCCCTCGATGAGGTTCCACGCGCGCACGAAGGTGTTGTAGACGACGCGAACGCGATAGCTCACGTTATCTACCCTGAGTGTCATAAAATTCACGCGGCCACCCCCTACAACACAACGCCTTCGGTCGCCCAGTAGGCGCGGAGCTTCGGCGCAAGGAGGCGCACAAGCTGATCGTCCGTGCCTCGGAACTCCGCCACGACCTCGACGCCGCCGCGCCCGCCGCCGGATTCCTCGCGCACAACGCGGCGCATCAGGCTCTCGGGCGTGATGACTTCGCGCTCGCTCTTGTTGTCGCCGACAAGAGCGAGCATCGGGTTATTCGGTTCGATCACGCCGCCGCTTGCGTAGCCGCGCACGCCGGGGCTCTGCCGAACCGTGCCGTCGTTGCGGTAAAGCAAGCCGTCATTTCCGGAGCGGTTCCTGAGACGATCCATCCACTGTATCAGGCTGGCGATAGCCTCCGCCGCGCCGATCACAGCCTTGGCAAGGTCGATGATGATGGGCGTCACGTCGCGCACGACGGTGGAGATTGCGCGACCGAAGCTCTCCCAATCCGCGCCTTCGATCAGGTCGAGGATGCGTCCAGTGAGGTTGATGATCTCCGGCGCAAGCTCGACGGCGATGCGCTTTTTTGCCATCTCCATCGCTTTATCCAGCTTGTAAAACTGATCGTCCACCGCGCCGAGGGCGTCCAGCTCCTCGCCGCTCATGACATAGCCCGCCTCGCGCGCCGCCTCGATATAGGCGTAGAGCGAGCGCCCGCCGTCGTCGATGACGCCCGCCAGCTCGTCCGCGCCGCGCCCGAAAAGCTGCATGGCGATCTGGTCGCGCTCCAGCTCGCTCTCCACGCCGGACAGCGCGGAAACGACGGATCGGAAGGTGACCTCCATGCTCATGCCGCTGTTTGCAAGCTGCTCAGGGATCACGCCGATTGCGTCGAAAGCCTCACGGACAGAGGACGAATCAGACGCCAGATTTTGCTTGAGCTTTCGCATGGCGGAAATGATGCTCTCGCTGCTCACGTCCACCAGTCCGGCGGCATATTCCAGCCCTTGGAGGAAATCGGTGGAAAATCCGGTCTGCTGTGAGAGCGTCAGCATCTCGTCCGCGAACGCGGCGGACTGCTTCACGGCGTCCGCCATCCAGTCCGCGAGCGCCTTGATCGCGTCCGCCGCCAATTTGATTGCCGCGGCTCCGGCAGCGGCGGCGACAACCATACCGCCGCCCGATCCGCCCAGCAGCTCGTTGAGTTTGCCGATGATGCCGCCCGCTGCCTCCGCGCTGTCGCCCGCGTCCTCGACTCCCGCGTCGAAGTCCGCCGCCGACTTGGTGGCGGCGTCCATGTCCGCCTTGGACTGCACCAGCTCGCGCTGGAGCCCGTCGTACTGCTCCACGGAGATCGGACGCCCCAGCGCCTCAAACGTCCGAGCCGCCTCGTCTCGGAGCGCGGCGCTTTTCTCGCGCGTCTTGTCGATCTGCGCCTGTAGGCTCTGCATTTCCGCACTGTCCGGCGCGAAGTTGAGCCCGCTCATGCGCTGCTGCTCCGCGAGCAGCTTGGTCAGTGCGTTTTCGGTCTTGGTGATCTCCGCCGTAAAGGTGCGCTGTGCCTCCGCCCATTTCTCCGCCTGCACGTTGGAGGCGGTGGAGGTTTCCAGCGTCTTTTTCAGCGTCTCGTACCGCTTCGTGGTCAGCTCCACCTGCTGCGACAAAAGCCGCTGTTTCTGGTCGAGCAGCTCTACGTTGCTGGGGTCGAGCTTCAGCAACCGCTCGACCTCTTTGAGGTTACGCTGCGTCGTGTTGAGGCTCTTGTCCACCGAGGATAGCGCCTTGTCGAGCTTGGTAACGTCGCCGTTGATCTCGATGGTAAGGCCCTTGATGTTATTCTTGCCCGCCATTTAGCCACCTCCAAACCAACGGTCGATATCCTCCTGATCCGCGACCTCCGCGAACCCGCCCTCCGCGTCGTTGTGCGCCTCGGCGCACATGTCAAAAACCGTGCCGACGGTAAGGAGGGACAGGTCGGCGATGGATATGCCGAGCTGGACTGCACGGAGGAGGTACAGCCCAGTCGTCATCTTGCGCGTGGTCGCTCTAATTTTTTTGCGGGGTGCACCGTCTGCGTCAGGTTGTCCAGCCACAGCAGCTCCAGCGCAGGGAACACCACGCGGATGGGGAGGGAAGCGAGCGCCTCCAGCCATTCCGACGGGGTGTCCGGCACGCCGCGCGGCGTCGCCTCGTGCGCCATGCACCACGCGATATCCTCGAACACAGTCAGGATGTCGGGCGGGATTTCCGCGCCACCGTCCAGCGCGTCGGAAAGCGCCGCCGCGACCCGCTGGAAATCCTCAAAGAGGTCGCGCCCGATCAGCACGCGGTAGTTTCGCGGCGTCGCGGCACTGGCGGCAAACTCGACGGAGCGCCCGGCGATCTCTACGGCGCGCCTCATCGGCGGGTCACGGCGACGGCGTAGATATTCTGGATGCCGTCCTTCGTCACGGTGACGGTCAGCGTATTCGCGCCGAGGTTCCACGCGGCGCGCCCGCCGTTGGCGATGCTGTTGCCGTTGACCGCGACGATCACGGTCGCGCCCTCCGGCGCGGTCGCCGTCACGGTCGAGCTCGCGGAGGTAAACGACGCCGTGTACGAGGTGGTGTCGGGGTCGAAGACGGGGGACAGCACCTCGTCGCCCACCATCAGCGCGGAGAGCTTCGGCACATTGCTTACGCCGGGCTCCGGCACGGTGGCGTACCAGGAATCGTAGACGTCCTGATCCGTGTCGTCCATCGAGAACGCGCGGATGATGCCATCGGGGCGCGGCGCCGCCGTGATCTGCATACTCGGCTCGTTCGGGGTTCTCGTCCGCGTGTTGGTTGTCGAGCTGAGGCCGGGACGCTGCACCGAGCAATTGTAGAGCGCCACGCGGCGCGCTGACTGATCGCCCGAAAACTCAAACAGCAGCGCGAAATTCTTCGGGATCGCGTTGGCGTTCTCAACCAGCAGTCCGTTTCCGCTGATTGTGTCGCCCAGGACGTCCACCCGAAACGCGTCCGGGATGAGCGCCGAGACGAACGGTCCCTGATAGCCGCTGTTCTCCGAGCCTGCCCAGTACAGGATGTCATCCGCGTAGATTTCGGTCATCTCGCCGAGCTGCTCAAGGCCGATGCTCACCGCGCCGGGGAAGGGCTGGGGCTGCTCGTAAATCACTGTGCCGTTCGACGCGATGGTCAAAGGGGCGTAATGTACGTTTTTGATGCCGAAGGTGACTTTATTGGGCATAGTTGCCTCCTTTCAGGACTGTCTGGCAGTCCCATGAAGTCATGTAGACTTTTTCGCCGTCGAGGTAGGTCTGCTCCTTGTCCCACGCCAGATCATGAGCGGCGAGCGCCGCCTCGACGGCAGATTCCAGCGCGAAGTCTTTGTTGCGGGTGTATAGCTCGACGGAGAGGTCAGCAATTGATACATAGTTTTTGTCGTCGGCGTACACGTCGTCGGAGCCGGGGCAAAAGAAGCAGATAAAGGGCGGCGCGGGCGCGGGGTGCTCCGGCGTGGCGTCAAAGTGGCTGTAGGCGTATGGCACGCCGACGCTGGCGATCATCGCCGCAATCTCTTGTGGGGTCATAACTCCTCCCTCACCGCCTTCTCAAATTCCGCCTTTAGCGCGTCCTCAACCGGTTTGATGTGGACATAGCCCGGCGTCCTTCCGCCGTTGACGTTGGCGTGCCCGTGCTCCAAAAGATGGGGCAGCCCAGGCAAGTCTTTGTTGTAGATCACGCCTTGCACCGTGCGCCCCTTTTTATCCACGCGGGCTTTCCAACCCTTGGCGTAGGCTCCGGTGCTCTTATGGCGGCTGCCGGGCACGGGGAACTTCGCGCGGGCCGCCGCCTGCACGCGCTTTGCGCCGGACTTTGTAATGCGCTCAACAACCTGCCCGACGCGATCCGCTACGTCGTCTGCGTAGTCATCAAGGATCAGGTGGATTTCGCGGGAAAATCCGCTCAGCGGCGTCTGCTTAGACTTGGCCATGCGTCCCCACCTTCCGTTCTGCGTAAAGCTCCATGTAATCCGCGCCCGGCTGGCGGTATGTGCGATAGACGCTGTAGCGCGCGCCCTCGTAGCGCACCAGCGTCTCGCCGCCGTAATCGGCAGCGGCTACGATAAATTTCTGCTCAGGGTTCAGTCCCGCCTGCCCCGCGTCGAAGAACTCTCGCCGCGTGATGGCGTCCACGCGGCAGAAAACCTGCCGCGTGGTCTCGGCGTCGCGCCAAACGCCGCTATTGTCCTGCGTCTGGGCGACTGAGATCAAATCAAGCGCCGCGTCGATCATGGAACACCACCCGCCATCGCGTTCCCGAAGACGTTGTTGTTGAGCGCCCAGCGCACCATGCGCGGCATCGGCTCCATCGTGTCGCGCTTGCGCCAAAGCCACGCTGCGTACATCACGACAAGCTGGCAGTCCTCGGGGCTGTCAAGGTTGAGCACGCCGCCCTCGCGGGCGATCGCGCCCTCCGCTGCGGCGAGCACCTGCGTCAGGCGCTCGTCGTAGACGGTGGAGGTGATGCCGAGATCAACCTTGAGCATGGTCAAAAGGTTCGCGGCCATCGCGCGTCACTCCGATCAGGACGCGGCGCGCGTGACGGTGACGGTGTAGACGCGCGTGGAGCCGCCCTTTGTGATCGTCGTCGTGATGGTGTTTACGCCGACGGCCAGCGCGGCGGAGCCGCCGTTGACGACGTTCTTGGTGGTCGTGCCGCTGGTGACGGTGATGGCGATCTGCGCGTCAGCCTGCTCAGGCGTCGCGGTCACGGCAGCGGAGGTCACGTTGTTCGCGGCGCTGGCGGTGTAGGTCATGGTGTCGGAATTGAAGGACGGGGACAGGCTGAGCGCGCCGACGGTGAGGGACTGGAGCGCGGCATCGTTGGCGATGTCGCCGGCGAAGGGCAGCTCCGTGGTCGGCGTCTGGCCGTTGATGTTGATGGCGACAAACGCGCCGCGGATAATGGGCTTGCCGTCCGCGCGGGTCTTGCCCCAGAACAGCGTGATATCGTTGATCCGGTTGTAGTGGCCGGTCTCGTCCGCGCCGATCATCGTATCGCTGTGACGGCGCAGGAGGTAGAGGTCGCCGTAGCCGCCGATGATATCGCCGTCGGGGATGAATTCCAGCACGTCGATGTTGCCGCTGATGATCGGCATTTCGCCGTTGACGGCCGCGACCCACTCGCCGGTCATCGTCGCCGTGACCGCCTTCGCCTTGAGCAAAGCGTAGGTCTTGGAGTTCATGGCCCAGAACATCTCGCCGCGATTGTAGAGCGTGAAGGTGTTGCCCGCCGCAACGGTGAGAGCCGCCCAAAACGCCGCGCCGGTCAGGCTGCTGTCGAGTGTGATGATGTTGCTGGTGTGCAGATCAGTCCACGCGGGGCCGCTGACCGGCCAATCGGAGGGCTGGGAGGTCTGCGCCAGCGACGGCACGATGCCGGTGGGCATTTTGAGCGACGGGCGACCGTAAAGGATCGCCTTGTCGATGGCGTAGCCGATGGACTGGGAGATCATCTCGATCACTTCGCCCGCGAGGTCGAGATCGCTCTCCTCCTTGAGGCTGTTGCAGAGGGGGACATAGCCGCCCACCTTGTAGCAGTCCACCTCGATCTGCGTGAAGCCAAACGTCAGCTCATTGAGCGCGCCGCAGCACTCCGTCCAGATCGCCTCCGGCACAAGGTCGCCGATGGTCTGGCGTCCGACGCCGCGCCCGACGCGGACGCGCACGCGGTTGAGCAGCTTCGAGTAGCGGAACATATTCTCGCGCACGATGTCGAGGAACTCGACGGGAATCGTGAGGTCGGCGCCGGTCACGGCGCGCTGATTGGAGATGATCGAGCGAATCTCGCCGATGAACGCCCGCGCGGTCGGCGTGGCGGCAATGCGCTGGCGCTCCTCGAAGGGCAGCGCATCGAACGCGCGCTCATTGCTGGGCAGCTTGCGGATGCTGCGAAGATCGAAATTGATGGGCATGGTGCGCACCTCCTGACTGTGCTCCGCGCCGCGCGTCTGCGCGGGGGCGGGCGGTTCATTGTCTTCCAGCTCCGCGAGCTGGGCGCGGAGCTGATCCAGCTCCTGCCGCGCGGCGGTCAGCTCTGCGTCATACGCGGAGCGCTCGCTGTCGAACTCGGCGACCATCGTCTCGACGGCGGCGCGCTGCTCGTCAGTTTCCACCTCGGCGATGGCCTGCTCAAGCTCTGCCTCGCGCGCGGCGATGGTCGTGCCGCGCTCCTCAAGGGCGCGGAGCTGGGTTTCCTTCATCTTGATGCTCTGGCCGAGCATCAATGCTTTGAGTGCCATATTAAGCCTCCTTTTTGAGTGTGCCGCGCATCCGCTCGCGCCAGCATTCCAGCTCGCGGGCGCGGAGCGCATCCAAATCCTTCCGGCGGGCGACGACCGCCGTATCTTCGTAGGCGGGGAAGGTGCAGACGCTCACCTCGTAGAGCTTCACGCGCAGGATCGTCCAGCGCGTGCGCCCATCCTCCAGACGCTCTGGCTTCTCCTCGAGGATGTCGAACCCGAAAGAGCACTGGCTCACATCGCCGCGCCGGACGCGCTCGTAGGCGTTGACCGCATCCTGATCCGCTCCGTTGATATGGATACGTCCGAACAGTCCGTGGCTGTCCACCGCCAGCTCCAGCGTCCGCGCGGTCGTCCGCCCTAGAACGAGCGTCGTGTCGTGATTGATGAGGGCGCGCACGTCGCCGCCGAGCGTGTCGTCGAATGCGTGGGGGTCAATGCGCTCGACGCCCCAGTCGCCCATGACGTACTCGCCGTCAAACGTGGCGAAATATCCCTCAATGATCCGCTCGCCGTCTTCCTCGCGCGTGGAGAAGTCGCCGGAGCGGAGCTGCATGGAGCGCCACGGCGCTCCGGTTTTCGGCTCAGGCATTGCCGTCACCTCCCAGTTTGTTCTGTTCCGCGATCATGCCGCGCGGGATGTAATTTTCCAGTATCACCAGCTCGTCCAGCCCGTCGAGCGGGGAGAGGCCGAGCCAGTCGCGCGCCTCGTTGCCGGTCATGAGCCCGCGGACGTACTGGTCGTCCGCAATCGTCGCAATATCGCGCAGATCGTAGTTGTACAACGCGCGCGGGTTGAAGCGGAAAAACTCATCATCGGAGAGGATCAGCTTGCGCGTGAGCTCCTGCTCGATGATCTGCGCCAGCGGCATGATCTTCGCGCTGACGAAATTGTTCCACTCATCGCGGCGAAATTCGCCGACGCCGAGCACGAAAGACGGAACGCCGAGAATCGACGCAACCGCCCGCTTGTCCAGCTTGACGAAGTCCGCGAGCGCAAGGTCGGAAAGCGTCAGCGGCTTGACGGCCTGCACGTCGAACTGCTGCGCAGGAATCACAAACGGCTCGCCCGCTTCGCTGCCGCGCACATAGTCGTCGAGCAACTTGCGCCGCCCTTCCGGTCCGGCAAATTCCCTGGTCAGCGCGTCCACCTTGATGATGATGGACGGCTTCCACTTTGATCGCATGAAGCCCTTTGCCGTCTTCGCCGCCTGGTTGAGACTGTCCACGATGTCCGCCAGCGCAACGCGGTAGCCCGCGCCGAGCCACGGATAAAAGCTGTCGGGATTAAGCCGGAAGTGGAGCACCTCGTCGGGATCGTAGGGACGCCCCGCCAGCGCGACGCGGTAGCCGAAGAGACCGTCGGGATAGTATGTCGCGTAGGCCGCCGGAATCGGCAGCAGCTCCCGCAGGCGCCCGTCCTCTGTGTGCGGCAGGACGACGGCATTGCCGTTGCCGTCAAGGTACATCGTCCGAACGATCCAGCGGATGAAAAGCGCGCGTCCCATGAGGCGGTTCGGCGTCACGTCTACCAGCCGCGCGAGCTCGTCGTTGACGCGCACATTCCCGCTGCCGGTATTCCGCATTTTGTGGATCGTCATTGCGGCGACCAGCGCCGCGATCTGATCCACGCCCGCGCTCACCTCCGGCGACTGCGCCAACGTGGTGTAGCCCGCGCAGGCAAGATCGCTGTCGTCATTCCAGCCGCCGAGAAATATCACCCCGCGTTCCTGCTGTGCGGGACGGTCTCGCGCGGCAGCGGCGCCCTTGCGCTTTTTGCTCAAGCGCATCACCCCTTTCAAATGTGTCAATTATCAACACCCGCGCTGACGTCTTCGCCGAACCACGCGGCGACCTTCTGCACCTGCTCCATGTCCTCAAGATAGGCGCAGGCGGCAAAAACCGCGCAATCGAAAACGTCAATGCGAAGATGCTCGTTGATTTTTTCGTACATCACCATATCGTCCGCTTTTTCGATGCCGCGGACGTTCTGAACACAGTACTCCATCGGCTCCGCGTGGCAGTAATAGAGCGTGCCCCGCTTCGCGCTCGCCTCAAGATACCGAAAGCCCTCGGACTTGCGCAGAAAAGTTTGCGGCTGATCCTTGATCGGAAAGCCCTTGTTGGTCATCTCGATAAAATATTCACGGCAGAATTTGCGGTCATGCCCGATCCGGCGAATATCAAAGCCCTGGTCGCGCCGCGCCTCGTACCACTTCACGACGTCGCTGTGATTCGTCACTACGTCGTTGCTCATGTCGAGCCAGCCGTCGTCCATCCAGCCGAAAAGCGGTATCTCGTCCTCCTTCGCCTTGACGGTCGCCGCCGTGCGCGGGAACCAGCAGTGCGGGATGACAATATCGACGCCCTGGTAATTGCCGAAGAGACAGCCCGCCGTCAGATCGTGGAGCTTCGACAAGTCGGTGCCGCCGTACCAGCGCACCGGCAGGCGCGCCAGATCATCAAGCGTCCAGTTGTATTTCCGGTCGCTTCGCCGCCATTCGTCCACATCGAACCAGGCCTTGAGCGCCGCCGTGAAGACGTTGAGCGAGCGCTGGAAAAACATCGGGCGGAGCTGTGGATCGTCCCGCGCCTGCGCCGCCGCGTTTATCATGTCCTGCGGTCGGATGCTCTCGCCCCATCCCGGATTGCAAGCTTCCATCACGGCTGGGTCGGTGTAATCCACGTCGCCCGCCTCGTTATGCGGAGCCGCCGCGATAAACGCAAACACGGTGTCCGCCTCGTCGCCGGTGACTGTGCCGTTGAGTACCTTGCGGCAATACTCCACGCGCTTCGCACAAAAGCCTTGCGCCAGATCGCCGCCGGAGCTGATGCCGATCACCAGCTTGTTGGTGTAGGTTTTCGTCGCATCCAGCATGAGCTGATAGGGCGCGGCGCTCTTGTAGGTGTGCAGCTCGTCCGCGATGATGATTGACGCAAGCAAACCGTCCTGCGGCGTGGCGATGGCGTTGATCTCCACCGAGCCGTCCGCCAGCGCGCCGCTGATGCTGTGCGTCGTGTTGTTGTCGATGACGCGCAGCCCCGCGACGGGATCCTCTTTCGTCGTGATGGCAAGCCGCCGCAGATTGTAGCGGAGGAAGTCAAAACCGATCATCGCTTGCGTCAGACTGCCGCCGATCTCGTACACCGCCGAACCGCTGCGCCGGTTGTACAGCGCCAGCGCCCACGCCAGCGCCGCCGCGAAGGTGGTCTTTGCGTTTTTGCGCGGCACGAAGACAAGCGCCTCCTTGTAGCGCCGCTCCTGCGTGCCCTTGATAAAAAATCCGAGGACGTTATAAACAACGAACTTGTGATACGGCATGAGCAAAAACGGCTCGCCGCACAGGGGCGACGCGTCCAGCCGTTCGCCGCGCTGGTGGCAGATCGTCGTCTCGATGATGGCGATCACCTCATTTGCCGCCTCGGCGCGGAAGTCCCAGCGGTCGGAGCCGAGGTCGCGCCGGTAGCGCTCGCACGCCTGCACGATCTCAGGACAGGCGCGCCGCTCGCCGGTGAGCACGGAATCGACATACCGCTCCACGTCCTCCTGATACTCCGCCGCGTGCTCCGCCGCGTAGTCCTGCGCGTCGGAGAGCAGCACCTCCAGACGGCTGGCGGCTCGCGCGGCATTGGCGGCCTGCGTCTCGCGGACGCGGGCGTTTGCCTTCGGCGTCAAGCCAAGCTGACGCCGCGCGGCGCTCACTTCTTTGCGCAGGCGCGCGACCTCGACATAGTAGGGGTCGCGCTGGCGGTACGCGCGCCCGTCCTTGTTGATGAGCTCCACCACCATCTGCGGAGGATTCTTTGAGCCGCCGTCCGGGTTGTAAGCCTTGCGCCACGATTTTTCCGCCCGCCCCAGCTCACGCTCCAGACGCGCCAGCGCCTTGATCTCCGGCTCGTAGGCGTCGGAGTAGACGCCCAGCGATTGCATGGCGAGCCGGATTTGCTCCTCCTTGTTCGGTTTCATTTCGCTCATGTCCGCGTCGCCCTCACTCCTTGCCGCCCGCCGGTGGGCGCTGGCGGCTGTTGATGATGCTGTTGTACAGCTTCAGCAGCTTGCCCGCCGTCGCGTTCGCCTGCTGTGTGGTGCGCGCGTAGCTCCGCACGGCTGGATTCTCGATCACAACGGCGCGGCCGTAGCTGTCCCTCATGGTCAGCATCGCGCCGTGCTCGTCGATGGAGCTTTTGATCTCCGCGAGCTGGCGGAGCTGCTCCTGATACCGGCTCAGGGTGGAGATCAGCGCGAAGCGCGCCGCAGGGTCGGTGTCCGGCGCGTTCGCCGTTGCCATGATGGCGGCAATGTCCGCCCGAACGTCATAGCCCATCGCCCGCCACCGCCTTTCCGCTGAGCCACTGCTCACACACGCAGCTTGCAATCTGTGCCATCATAACTGGTGGCACGGACATTCCACAAATGTAGCGAGGATTTTGGTTATAAAAATCATAATCTTGCGGGAATGTCTGTATGTTGCGGCAGTCTTCATCAGAAAGCGCTTTTTTGTCTATCTTCCTGTAGTCAGTTCCAGATGACGTAAGAGTGGGCGCGATCTCCGTATCGGAAATGATATGTCTGAAATTCCCTATATGCGTATTTTTGATTCTTTGTTCAACCCACGACACGTATTCATCGGAGTCATGAGCCATTTTCAGCAATTCAAAATCCTTTCCCACAACATCTTTCCCGCGATCAGAACGAACGGAGTTAAACAGAATGGGCGGTTCAGAAAACCGCATAACGAGCGGCTTGCAATTCATGTCCTTTCTACGCGCGATAAAGAAAACTCTTTCCCGCTTCTGGGGGACCCCCATTGCAGCAGAGTTCAGCAAGAAAAGCTGTGTGTAATAACCGGCATCTTGAAATGCTTTCAAAATTTCGTTGACATAGCCTCGGGCATTTCCGCTCACAAGACCCTTGACATTTTCGGCTATAACCACCTTCGGGCGGAGACGATCCGCCACGCGGATAAACCAGAAAAACAGATCATCGAGACGTTGTGCGGCTTGACCTTCACGGAATTTTTTTTCGACATCCCACCCCGATTCCCGCTTGCCGATCATGCTGAATGTGCTGCAAGGAGGCGAGCCGTCCAACACATCGAGCTGAAACAGCTCTTTGGGAAGCCGGCTGTCCGCAAGCTCTAAAAAAGATCGAATGTCCATTGTAAAAGGGTACTTCGGGTGAAGATTCCGCTGGTACACTTCCATCACGCGCGGGTCAATCTCAACGTTTCCCAAAACATCATATCCGGCGAGCTTGTAGCCCATTGACGAGCCGCCACCGCATGAAAAGCATGAAAACACCGTTTTCCCGTGCTTGTTTGCTATCGGGTCAGCAAGCCTCCACTTCCACGGGAATTTATGGATTGTAGCGGAACCCGCAGCGCGGGCACTCGCACTGGAATCGCTCGTCACTAAACTCATTCAAGTCCAGCTCCTTTGCACCATCAGCCAGCTTCTTTTCTGCCTCGCCATTTGGCTTGCTTTCGCTCTTGTCGCCGAGCGCCGGAGGCTCAACGGCGTCCAGCAGTCCGAAGTCGAATCCGTCGAAGTCGAGCCCATCCAGCTCCACGCCGAGCAACTCGGCGTCCCAGTCCGCCAGCTCGTTCGTGCGGTTGTCGAGGATGCGGTACTTGCGCTTCTGCTCGTCCGTCAGCCCTTCGGCGACGGCGACCTGCACGCGCTCGAGCCCGAGCAGCGTCAGCGCCTTGTATCGGGTATGCCCCGCGAGGATCACCATGTCCTCGTCCACGACGATCGGCGCGACGTAGCCGCATTGCCGGATGCTCTCCGCCACGGCCTCCACCGCGCCGTCATTCCGGCGCGGGTTGTTTGCGTAGGGCTTGACGCTCTTGAGCGCCACCGTCTTGAGCTTCATGCTGTCCTCCTATGTGTGTCAATTGTTGACCGCCTTCCAGTGCTCGCACGCGGTCGCGTCCGGCTCCGGCGGGCAGTCCGCGCATTACGGCGAATCGCCGTTGAAGCAGACGCCGAACCAGTCTTCGTACCAGCGGCAGGCGCGGCAAGTCCTGGGCTTATCCATCCGCGCGCGCTCCGCTGCCGACCGCCTTGCGAGCCAGCCCCTGCGCGTCCGGCGTGAGCGGTATGGCTCTGCGCCGTTCCGCCTCCGCCTTGCTCCATCCGCAATGCGAGCACGCGCCGATATCGCGGCAGTTTGCCGCGCGCGCGTCGCCTAGCGTACAGCCCGCGAGCCGCGCGGAGGCCTCTACCAGTCGTGTGTACGGCATTTCCGTACCTCCTGTTTGTGTGGCACTTACGGCGGGGCGGCGAGCGGGACGCGGGAGAAAGCTGCAAAGCCCCGCGCGGAGGACCCCGCCCTTGGTCGCTCATGCGCAGCGTCCGCCCCGCCGCAATATGCCGGTATTGCGCGCCCCTCGGTCTGACGGCCAGCCGTGCGCCAGGGCTGGCGGGGGAAGTTGTCGCCATGCGCGAGCGCGTCGATTGCGCCCGCGCCCGATCGTGCGGGTCAAGCTATCGCGCGTCCGCCGCGCGATTCCCTGCGCGGTCGTCCGCCTGGGCGGTTTTGCTAAAAACAACCCCCGCCCCGCTTTTTTCTTCCGCCGTCGGAAAGAGTGCCCCGCCCCGGTCCCCATGAGCACCGGCAAGGGGGCCGGTCATGGGGGGGGGGTATCGTGCGACGCCGCCACGCCTCGCCCTTTTCGGTCAGCGCGCCGGTGACGCGATCGTGCATCTCGTTGTGCGCCTTGTGCGAAAGCGCGATCAGGTTCCACGGTTCCCACGCGAATTGCGGGAAGTCCTCCACCGGCCAGACGTGATGCACCGTGTCCGCCTGCACGGCGAGACCGTAGCGCGCCGCCTCGCGGCACCTGTAGCCATCCCGCCGGAGGATCGTCTCGCGCAACCGCTCCCAGCGCCTTGTCCTGTACCCTGCCCATCGCATCGGGCTATCACCTCCGGCGACGACGAGAGCAAAACAAAAACGCCTGAGACCATGCACCCCCTCTTGGGGTTGTCATGGGCTCAGGCGTCGTGCGCTCAGGCCTCGATTGATTTGCAGGACGATCTCGCGCTTGCACCCTCGGCAGTAGACCGGCAGCCGGTCCGCGCTGGTGTCCGGCTCGATGCGGAGCAGATGCCGCCCGCAGCAAGGACACGAAATCCATCCATTTGTTACTGTTAGTATACCAACGCACGACGCGGTTTGCAAGCCCTTTTTGTGCGTTTCTACAGCTTGTCTCAATCTGTCCACTCCCTTGCAAGTAATGTCGCGCGCGGGGACGCGCGCACGCGCGCGCACGTTATGTTAAATCCGCGTCCGATGGACGAAACACAACCATCATCGACGGGAACGGCGCACCCGACCGCGCGACGCCAAAGCGCAGGCGACCGCCCTCCTCCAGCCCGATATTCATTCAGGCAGCCTCCTCATCCACGTTATACCCCCATCCTCTCCAATGCGCGGAGGCAGGACGGCGAGCCGTCTGGCACAAGCCACGACAGCTTCCGCCACTCGCCCCAGCCGTTGCTCCACTGCTCCGGCTCGCGGTCGCGGATGTAGCTGACGCACACCGCGCGCCGCGCCGGACGAATCGCGCCGGACGCTACCTCCCAGCGCCGAGGCGGCGTCAGCTTGGCGTCGAGACTGCGCGAGCAGCTAAACGCCCGCTTGCCCAGCGGCTTGCTCTCCTTGTGCAGATACTCGGCGAGCCGACGGAACCCCGTGCCGTCCAGCAGCACCGGCTTGCCGATCTCGCCGTCCTCGTCTCGCGGCGCAAGCCCGCCCTGCCACAGCAGCTCCACCTCTGCGGGCGACAGCTCGTAGTAGTCCGCGACAAGGTGGATGTGCAAGCGGTGGTCACCGTGCAGCCCCTCGATCACAGCGAGCCAGTCGAAGTCCGGAGGCTTGCCGCACCGGACGCGCCAGCGCCGCGCGGCCTTGACGAAGCTGCGCAGCGCCCGCTGCACGCCGTCATAATTGCGCGGAAGGTGGGCGTCGTCGAAAGTGAGCGCGTACTGCGTCGCGTCCCAGCCGATGGCGGCGAGACGCAGCTCGATGCGATCCACTTCGGAGCGGTTGACCGCCGTGCGGATGCGGGTCTGCGCCTCGCGCTTGCCCGACGCCGCGCGCGCCTGATCGTCGGAGCGGAGCCTCGGACGCAGCGCGCGGCACTCCTTGACCAGCGGCCCCGCCCGCGTCCGGCAGCAGAACCACGTCTCATTCACGCCCCGCTCGCCGCCTTTCCCGCCTTTCTCGCCCGCTGGTACAGCCTCGCCTTTTCGCGGCAGGCTGGACAGGTGACATAGCCCTCCGTCAGCGGCGCGTCGCCGCAGGTGGCGCACAGTCCGGCGGCGACACGCCTGACGCGCATTCGGCGCTGTGAGGCAACGTGCGAATTTTGGCAACGGATGCAGTACGTGCGCCCATGGATCACGGCGCGAGAGCCGCAGTAGACGCACAGCCCTTCGGCACGGTATCGCTCCCGCTGCCGCGCCGCGTACTCGCGCTGATTAAACATTGCCCGCCTCCTTCGGCTTCTCGCACCACTCGAATTCTATCACCCAAACCCATGGGTCCGCCGCCCAGCCATAGAGGGCGAAGTCTGCGGGCTTGATGGTACTGTCCCAGAGGTCGGCGAATGGTTTCAACGGCGATTCTCCCTTGAGAATACCGCCCAGAAACAGCTTCACGCCCTCGCGCAAGCTATCCTCCGCGTGCATTTCCTGCAAGCGCTCCACGCTTACGCGCTTCACGCGCAGCCATATCCGCACCGCCTCTCGCGGCATATGGATAGACGGACGCCACGGGATCCTCACGTCCTGCGGGTTGTCCGCGTCGGCGCGATACCAGAAGCCAGAGCAGGCGTGGAGATAGCTGTGCTCGGTGCGCGTCCGAAAGTCCACCGGCTCAAACCACGCCTCCCGACTCAGCTCGGAATCCGCCGTCTCGACGTAGCCGTAGTTCCATGTTTCCCGCACCCACAGCACGTCGTCGCCGTTGTACGGAGGTTTCCAGCGGCGCTCTCGCTCATCCTGCGACAAGCCCAACGGGACGCGGTACTCGTCGCCCCAGTACTTGTACGTATCATCTCCGGGATAGCCCCACGTTCCGGCGCGATGACCAGCCATAACGTAGGCAATGCGCCCGACAGGCTGCGGCTTGACGATCCGCCGCGTCACGGTCTTGCGCCCATCAAGGATAGCGCGCACCATTTCGGCGTTAAATAATATCGGCTTAATTTCCATATCCTGCCCCCTGTACGATCCGCGCCAGTCCCCGCATAGCGGCGGCGACGTCGCCCGCCAGAATCTGCCCGCGCAGTGTCAAAAGCTGCTGGCGCGTCAGCTCGTTTTTGTGCTCCGCCAAAACGCGAAGCGCCTCGACCTTGCCCATAAAATCACCCCTCCACCTCCACGTCCACGATCATTCCGTCGCCGCACGGCCTGATCCGCACGCTTGCAATCTCACGCACCGGCACGCCATTGAGCGACAGCGAGCCCTGCGCCGCGCGCGGCGTCAGCATTTCTGTCAGCGCCGCGAGGAACATCTGCACGCTCAGCGCAACCGGCACGGGCTCCGGAGCGGGTTCCGGCGCGGGTTCCGGCGCGGGTTCCGGCACGGGCTCCGGCACGCGCTGCACCATCGACGCGCCTATTTGCTCAATGGCTCCGCGCGCCGTCGGAACGTACCGCGCCTTAAATTGCTCGACGCGCAAACCCTCCGGCTCAAGCAGCCCCATAGCGTCCAGCCGTTCCGCGATCTCGCGCGGCGCGCAGACGTTAAGATCGGCAAGCACCCCGACCTGCGCCCGCTTGTTTTTCGCGTCCAAAAATGAGACGCGCAGCTCGCTATCGTCCATCATTTCAGACCCTCCATCATTTTCCGCAAGGCGAGGATGCACATGGCGTCGTAGACCTCCGACCAGCTCCGCTTGATTATCGGCGCGTCCACGCCGTTGCGCACGGTGACGCCGTCCGATCGACAGTCAACAAAATAACCTAAGCCACTGGCGCGCATGTGCATATTTGATTTTTTCAGCGTGGCTGTTCCCTCTGCGCGGCTTTTGCACCGCGAAATATCAGCCCGCAGGCGCTTTTTCAGCAAGGCATCCGCCGCCTCCAGAAAGAGCTCGTCCTCTTTTTCCCTCGGCATATCCCACTTGCGCGGGCGCTGGTTGAATTGATTCTCCAGCCGCTGCACGTCCGAGACCTTGAGCTGTCCCGCCTCCATGCCGTTGTCGATCAGGTAGTCCAGCAGTCGATACTGGTGGTCGCCGCCCATCTTTGAGATTTCGTAGGCGACAGTGTCCGGTATCTTTCCGCTTTCCCATTGCGCCTTGAATCCTGGAAGGGTCAGGTGCTCGCGCGTCGCCTGAGCCATCGCCAGTTTCGACGCGCTTACTTTGAGCGCGTCCGCCACGCGGTCGCGGATGCGTCCGGGCAGCTCCTCGCCCGCCTGCTTGCGTTTGACGTAGGCCTCCGTCAGCTTCTCCGCCTCGGCGGCAAGCGTCGCGGCGTTTTTCACGCGCTGGCGATTCGCCTCGATCACGGCGCACAGCTCCCGCTCCGCGCTCATAGGCGGCAGGACGACGCACGGCACGGCGTCCACCAGATCGGGGCGGCGGCTGCGCACCAACGGCAAGGACAGCGCCCTCCACCGGCTATGCCCGCTGATGATACGATAGCCGACGCCGCCTGCGCCGGGCGTGACGGTCAGCGGCTCCAACAGTCCGTTGACGATGATGCTCTCCGCAAGATCGTTCAGGGCGTCAAAGTCCGGCGCAGGGTAAAAATTGCGCGGATTGGGCTCTAAGTCGCACAGCGGGATATACTGCACCGACGCGGATGTGTCGATTGTTGACACACCGCCCAGCGTCGCGGCGATTGCATCGCCGATTTTATTGGTTTTCGCCATGATAGCAGCCCTCCATGTACTCGTCGCACAGCTCCCGATAGTCCGCTGCAATCCCAGACCGGCGCGCCGCCTCGCGGAGCGTCTGGCGGGAGAAGCTGCATCGGCTCGGATGCGAGCTGGCGCGGATCGTCGCGTCCAGCACCGGCCAGCCGCTCTCGCGGAGCGCGCGCTCGGTGTCCCGCGCGACGGCGCTGGCGTCTTTTTTTGTCAGCAGCACGCCCGCGACGCGCAGACGCGGATTCGCGCGCCGCGCGCCGTTGAGCGAGATCGTCAGGTCGCGCAGCCCCGACATCGACCAATTGTCCGGCGTGACCGGCACGATCACGTCGTCCGCAGCGACCAGCGCGGCAACAGTCTGCGGCGCGAAGCTGGGCGGACAGTCGATGATGACGAAATCCGTCTCGCCGTCCTCCGCCAGCGCCTCGCAGAAGCCGCGCAGCGCCGTCAGGTTGAGGCGTCCGCCGTCCTGCTCCACGGCGCGGAGCTCCACCGTCGCCAGCTCGTCGCTGGACGGCACGATCAGCAGATTCTCGCGCCCGGTCGTGCCTAAGTAGTATGCAACGCTCGCGTCCGCGCCCGGGCAGGTCAACAGCTCGTAGACTGTGCCGCTCTCGTCGCGCGCCTCGAAAAAGTCGGTGGCATTGCACTGCCCGTCGGCGTCGATCAGCACCACGAGCTGACCGCGCGCGGCCAGCTCCGCCGCCAGATTGATAGCGGTCGTCGTCTTGCCGACGCCGCCCTTGTAAGAAAAAATCGCTGTAGTCCTCATGTCCCTGTCCTCTCGAATCGTCAAAATTTAAATCCTTCCCGCAAAAGCGTGCCGTTGCAGTCCGCCTCCGCGACGTAGTAGCGGTGCGCGGCGTTGACGTAGATCACGACGCCGCGCAGCGCTTTCAGCGCGCCGGGGAAGTACCCGTTGAAAAACACCTTCGGCACCCACGTAACGGGATCGCCTACGCGATGCGGCGGCGAAAGCGGCTCGCGGTAAGAGCTCTCCGAGTCGGTGTAGCTGATCCTCAAAACGGCATCTCCTCCTCGCCTGTGATCTCATCGAACCGAATCTGCCGCGCGGCCGCGCGCGCCCGATCCTTCGCGGCGCGGCCTTCGGCGGAGAACTTCTGCGCCAGGGATTTACCGTCGATGATTTCGGCGAAAGTATTAAACCTCGGGCGGTAGCTCATACGGATTTTCCCCGTCGGGCCAAAGCGGTTCTTTTCCAGCACAACTAGCTCCTCGCGGGGCTGACCTGTGGACTGATCCACATCGGCGGCGTGTTCGATAAAAAGCACGCCCGCCGCGTCTTCCTCGGTCGCGCCTGAGCCGCGCAGGGTATCAAGCCGCGCCCGTTTTTTCTTGCCCTGACTGTCGTCGCGATTGACCTGAATCAGGCAGAGAATCGGGATTGAAAGCTTATTCGCCAGATTCGCCAGACGATGACTGATTTCGGCGTACTCACTGAAATCCTGCTGTCGATGCGGGCGGGAAAACAGCGTGAAGTGGTCGATAATCAGCAGTTTCAGCCCGCGCATAGAGCGAGCGAGACTGCAAACCTGTTCGGCGGTTTTCGCTCCCTCCGCGACGATGTGGAATGGCACGGTCGAGATCGCGTTTGTCGCGTCGGCTAACTGATCGTATTCCGCCGAATTCATGGGCTGCATGAGCAGTTTCCGGCTGTCAAGGCTCGTCGCCATGGCATACCGGCGGGACATGATCTCGACGTTTGACATCTCCATCGAGACGAACAGCACTTTTCCCACATTCGCGGCGACATAATCGCCGATATTGAGCGCGAATGCAGTCTTTCCCGTTCCGGGACGCGCCGCGAGGTAATAGAGACTGCCGTGCTTGAGGCCGCCACCAAGCATTTCGTCAAGCGAATGGTATCCCGTCTTCGTGAAGGGCAGCACGCCGCTCTCCAGCATGGCGCGGTAGGTGTAAAAGGCGTCGGTTTGTTCCTGCGGAGACAGGATCCCGCCGCGCGTCCGCTCGTCGTATGCCGCGATCGCCGCCTCGACGTGCGGGAAAACCTCATCGTCCGGCCTGCGCTCGTCAATGGCCTCGATCGCTTCAGACAGCGCGGTGCGCAGACGACGCCGCTTGCCGCCTTCGGAGACGATCTCAGCGTATTCCAGGACGTTTGCGCTCGTCGGAGTGTTTTCCAGCAGCTCCGCAAGGTACCGCCTGTGCTCGTTGGTCTCGCCGATTCGCGGGATGACGGTCAGCGCGTCGATGGGAACGCGCTCGTGCTCCATCGCGCGGATCGTGCGCCAGATCAGGCGATCCGTCTCGGTGAAAAAGTCGTCCTCCCGGAGCTTCGGCAGCACATCACGGATGCACTCGGCGTCGATCAGCATCGAGCCGAGAACCGCCTGTTCGGCCTGGAGGTCTGCGGCGAAAAGATCACTCATACACGTCCACCTCTCGCCCGTCCACGACCCGCGTACCCATGTAACGCCGACCGGGAGACACAGAGGCGGCTTGCGGCTCGCCATTCGCCTCCGGCAGCTCGTCGAGGCTGATTTTCCCCAGCCGGACGGCGTTGAGGTAGGTGCTGGCGTACTTGATTCCGTAACCGTCCGCCCACTGGCGCGTCCGCATCACGGCTTTAAGGTGCGCGGCTATGCGGCGTAGCAGGGCGTCGTCTGGTTTAAGCTTGTCCCACGCCTGCAGCGCCTCCGCGCGTCCTCCGGCGCGGTTGTGATCCGCCGCGCAGAAGGTGAGACGATAATAAGCCCAGAAGTCCTCGAATCGCTCCGGCTTCCACGTCGCCGGCTTCGGGGGCTTTTTGCCCGTACTTACCCCAGCGGGGGGTATAGGGGGATTAATTAGACTTTTATTATCAATCCTATTAAGGGTCTCGCCATTTTTGGCTAGACCGGTCTCGCCAAAATTGGCAGTCTCGCCAATTTTGGCTACACCTCGCGCGTAGCTCTCCCGCGTGTAGAGGCGGCGCTCGCGGTTGCCCTTCCGCTCCTTCGACGGCGCGATCTCCTCGACGATCTCGCCAGCCTTGATCAGCTCCGCGATGCCCCGCGAGACGGAGCGCTCGCCGCACCGGAGGATCGCGGCGAGACGCTCATTGGATGCCCAGCAGTAGCCGTCCGCCCGCGCGAGCGCGGACACGACGCCATACAACAACTTTGCCGACGCGCTGATCTCCTGCGAGAGCAGCACCGACGCGGGGATCACGGCGTAATAGCCAACCTCACGCTCGATTTCCGGCATTGTAAACCCTCCTTTCTCGTGATATTAAACACATAGCTGCCGCGCAAGCTCCGCGCGGGTCAGCTCGCCGAAGCGGTTGAATTTGAGCCGCTTTTTGCACGTCCGATACGTCCAGCCGGTTATCCGCTGCACGTCCGCCATCTTGAGGCACTCCCGATCCGGCACGGCCTCGATGATCTGCGCGAGCTGGTCGCGGAATCCCGCCTTTTCGCTCATGAGATTTCACCCCGCTCGGCGTCGAGCATCGCCTTGATGCGGCGCAGGTTCGCCAGCTCATTTTCGCAAGAATCCTGCGTCCCGGCGTCGTGCTCGTCGGGCTTCTCGCCGAGATCGAGCGCCGCCCTGACACGGCGACGCGCCGATGCAAGACCCTTGAGCCGCGCGTCGATAGCATAATGGATCGCCCGCCGCAGGCTGGACGCCTCAAAATCCGTAAGTTCCAGTTTGACCATGTTACACCTCCCTAAATAATTCCCCGATTTTCACGCCCAGGACGCGGGCGAGATCGGGCAGTTTGTCCGTCGCCGGAGCGCAGCGTCCCAGCTCCCATTTTGACACCGCCATGCTGGACACCCCCAGCGCCGCCGCCAGCTCCCGCTGGGTCATGCCGCGCGCCCTGCGCAGCTCCTCGATTCGCAGCATATAGCTCTCCTTTCCAATAAAAATTATACTTGCGGTTTGCGGCAAGCTGTGTTATAGTAGAGGCAATGGGCGTCGCGCTCTATTTTTGCGCCGCTCCCCTAAACCTTGTGTTTAATTATAAGACTTAGATTCATGGTTGTCAACAGGGACAATCATAAATCTAAACTTTTAGTTAAACCTTACAATTTGCATTTAGGTCATACATTTATGAAATACGCTAGATTTATGCAAAATGTACAGATGTACTGCAAACAGAAGTGTGTAACTCCGACAGTAGCCTGCGAGGCAAGCGGGGCGGGACGCAACCTTTTGCAGAACATCAGAAACGGCAGCGAGCCGTCTATCGGCAAGGTTTGGGCGCTTGCGCAATACCTCGATGTAACCGTGTCGGAGCTGTTGGGCGAGATCGCGGAGGCGTCGCCGGACGAGCTGGCGGAGACCGTCACGCTCCACGATTCCGTGCGCAGTCGCGCCTCGGACATGGAGCGCATGACGATTGACGAGGTGGAGCTGGTGCGAGCCTACCGCCGCGCCACGCCCAAGGAGCGCGCGCTGATCGACACGATGCTCGCCGAGTACAAAGGGGGGCGCAGCGCGGCGAGCGCCGTGTGATCGTGCTCGACCGCGCGGATTTTTGGAGGAGGTAGAGAGGAAATGGCGAGAAAATTATGTGTTGTGCTGTTATTGATAGCCGTCCTAGCCGGTTGCGGACAATCCCAAAACGCCAGCCCAGCGCCGCCAGCGGATCTGGAACAAAGCCAGCAAGAGAGCGCGGCGACGGCTGCTGATTCGGAATCCATCGCCGAAGATGCAGAAGACGAGGCACTTCCGCCGCTGGACATTGAAGACATCGTCTCGATACTTGAAAGCGATGTGGGAAAAGTCTACGAAAACTATGAAGTATGGGTTTCGGACGAAAAAGACAGCGTAATCCTGTATATCTGGCAAGACGGCATAGCATCCGGCTGCTATAAGGCGAGCAAAGGCATAGCGCCATACACAACGCAATGGGATCAAATCGTGAACAGCATGAAAAATCTCAGCATTTCCATTCAAGATTTGTTCGACAGATCTGGAAGAGATGACATATCGACAAGCGTTGTGGTGAGAAACGACCAGAACCCCGAAGCCGTTTTGTTGATGACAAGAAACGGGCGTGTCGTACTCGACGCGGCGAACTAGTAAATGGAGCGATATCTGTTGGGAGGAGTTGGCGACGATGGCGATGCGTTTTAGACGCAGTATAAAGCTGATGCCTGGGGTAAAGGTTAATGTCGGGAAAAAGTCGGCAAGCGTTACATTTGGGGGTAAAATATTAAGAAAAACCATAAATACAAATGGACAGGAAACAATATCCGGCAGTCTCCCTGGCACGGGAATGTATTGGACGGAGAAATCCAGCAGCAGCTCAAACGAAAGCGCAAGTCAAAAATACGAACACGAATGGACGCCAGAAAACAACAACAGATCGGCAAATATAGGTGCTTTGCTTGTATTAATCATAAGCCTTGGCATACTGGTATGCACTACGATAATGATTTTTATAATGGCGTTGACAGACTGGATTAAGGGACAATCAATTATATCGGCTCTGGCCACTGTTGCTGTGTGCGCAATCGTTGCGTGGATCGCCTCAGACAAATATTTTAGATAGCGGTCAATAATTAACACAAGCCCCGCGCCATTCCGGCGCGGGGCTTTTTGGAGGAGCTATGGCCAAGAAAATCGACTATTCCGCCCTGTACACCCTCCGCGCGGACGGGCGCTATATGGGCTACTGGCACGACGCCGACGGCGCGCGCCACGCCATCTATGACCGCGACCCCGCCGCGCTCTACCGCAAGATCGCGGAGCGCGAGGCGACCGGCGCGTCCTCCGCCACCTTCGGCGCGGTCGCCGAGGCATGGAGCGCGCAGCGGTGGGAGGAGTTGAGCTACAAAACCGTCGAGGCGTACAAGCCCGTTTTTCGGCGCGTAGTCGCACGATTCGGTGCGCGGGGGCTGGGAGACATCCAGACCGCCGATGTTGCGGCCTACCTCCAAGAATTGGCGCGACAGGGTTATGCGCGGCGCTCCGTCCAGATGCACCGCGACATGGTTGGGCAAATCTACAAATACGCTATCGCCGAGGGGCTGACGCAGAGCAGCCCCGTCGATCATGTGCAGATGCCGCGCGGGCTGTCCTCTGGCTCCCGAGGCATTGCGTCCGACGCCGCCGTCTCCGCCGTCAAGGCGGGGCTGGCACAGCCATTTGGGCTTTTTGCGTACCTCTGCCTCTACAGCGGTCTCCGGCGCGGGGAGGCGCTGGCGCTCAAATATGAGGATATCGACCGTGCCGCGCGCCTGATCCACGTCCGCCGCTCGGTGGAATTTGCTGGAAACAATCCCCACATAAAGCAGCCGAAAACCGCCAGCGGCAAGCGCGACGTGATCCTGCTGGACGTTCTCGCCGACGCGCTTCCGCAGAAAAAGCGCGGCTATGTCTTCGCCGGCGACGACGGCAAGCCGATCACGCGCGACCAGTACCGCAAGCGCTGGGCGGCATACTGCGCAGCCATCGGGCAGGAGCTGACCGCGCACCAGCTCCGGCACGCCTACGCGACGATCCTCTACGAGGCGGGCGTCGGCGACAAGGACACGCAGGAGCAGCTTGGACACAGCCGGATCGAGCTGACGCGCGACATCTACCAGCACATTACCAAGCGCCAGCGCAGCCGCACGGCGGCGCGGCTGAATGAGTACATCGCCGCCGAGGACGGCGACGCCGACGACATCGACGAGACGGCGCGCCAGATCGCGGCGCTTCTGGCGGGCAAAGACGCCCGCGCCGTCCTTGCCCGCCTCGCCGCCATCATGGCGGAAACCGGGGATTAAAAATTTTTTGATTATTTTCGTTTTTCCCCTTGACAAATGCGCTCATTGAGCGTATACTTAAACCATCAAAAGACAGGGGGACAAAACAATGAGTAAAATCAAGTTGTGGACGGCGACCGTCAATCAATTCGGCTGGGATCGCCCGCGTACTACCTACCACACCAGCAAAGCTGCCGCAGAGGAGCAGTTGGCCAAGTATCCTGCAGGCGAAGTGTCCTATGCAGGTATGTTCGGCGCAGCGAAAGCCGAGTACCTGATAAACGACCCGCCGGATTATACGTTTGAGGAGTGGATGACCAGCGGACGTCAGATGTACAAGCAGTTCAACGCGCTCGTCGAAGTGTCCCAATGACAGACACGACCACCACATTTGGGAGTTGTGGGACGGCGTGGGCGAAGAAACCAGATCACGGTGGCTGAAAAACATTCGCGGCATGAATTACGCTTTTGAGCAGATTGGGCTTTCCGTGAAAGCCGTGTGGGAAACCGATCCAAACGTTGTCCCTTTCCCCATCGGCGTCTGCGTAAACGAAGAAGAACACATCATTTTCGACAAGTGCCGGGGAAGATGGGAAAAAGCAAGGAGGGCAAAACAATGAAGAAGCTTTTAATTTTTAAGAACCGCCCCGATTATGTATTTGGCAGCGACGAGTGTGAAACCGTGCTGATTTGGCCCGATGTTGCGGAGGAGACCGGCGAATGCCTCCACACCGCCGAGCGAATGGGAGATGGCGAGATTGTAGAGTGCCGCATTTATAACTGGCCCATGCCGAAAGATATAGCAGAGTACGATGAAATGATAGAGGATATCGCTGGTACTTACGAAATTGAATATTGCTGAAAGAGTGGGCGCAATGTACTCCAAAGAAATATCTGCATACCGGCGTTACGGGTTTAAGGAAGCCGCAAAACTACTCGGAATATCCGTCACAAAGCTCCGCAAGATGCTGGTTACGGCTGGAGCCTACCAAAGCCCCGCAACTATTGAAGCGGCACATTTGCAGGAGCAGGGCTTATCCACGGAAGATATTGCTCGCGAAATGGGTATATCAATCAGCTACGCAAGCTCCCTCGTCCCGTACTCTAAAGGCGAGTACAATCTGGAAGAGAAAAGCCAGAACGCCCGAAACATTGAGGCGATGCGAATTAGGCAGGCTTCCGGCGCTCCGCCGCTAAAGCCAAGATGCGCCAGCGACGAAGAGCGGCAGAATCGCCGCGCAGAATCGCACCGAAAGCAGAATCAAAAGGCGGCTGAGCGAATCGCCGCCATGACGTTGGAGGAGTATCGCGCGTACCGCGATCACATCAACGCACTCGCGCGAGAATCGTACAAACGGAGAAAGGAAAAGAAATGACCCACACTCAAATCACCCTCGCGGCGCAAGAGGCGCCGCACTACAGCGACCCAGACGCTTTTATCAGCGACATGCTCCTGTCCGCCGCCTTCCTCCCGCCGGAGGACGAGACGGCGGAGCCGGACATGAGCATTGCTCCGGCGCTCCGCACGATCTGGACGGCGGTCAACGGCAGCTTCGCGGAGCTGCTGGCCGCGCTGGGGCTGACGCAGACCGAGTGTACCCGCCGCTTCCGCGTGCCGTTGCGCACGGTGCAGGGTTGGAAACTCGGCGAGCGCGAGTGCCCGATCTACATTCGGCTTATGATGGCAGAACTGTGCATAATTTAGAGATTTCGAGGGTGCGGGTTGTCGGCGGCGTTGTCAAAGCCGCCGTAACCCGCTCAAAATGCGGAAAATTCCCTGCTAAGGGAGTAGGGCGCTTAAAAACCGCCGCGGAGGTTCAAATCCTCTCTTCCGCGCCACGATCCCCCAAAATCTTCGGATTTTGGGGGATCCTTTTTTATGCGATTCTGCAATTAATCGGCATATTGCCCGTCAAGCGGCGTTGTCGGACGACAGGACGGACAAAGGGAGGCGGCTTCCTCGCGAAGCGCCTCCCTTTGGCGTTTTGTTCAGTTTTGGGGGATAAAGCCCTTGATTTTCAGCATGGTCTCAAGCAGGTCCACCGTGTTCTGAATGCCGAGCAGGGAACTGTCGATGCACAGGTCATAGCTCTTGGCGTCCCCCCACTCCTTGGCGGAGTAGAAGTTGTAGTACGCGGCGCGGTCCTTATCCAGCTTGCGGATGCGCTCCTTCGCTTCCTTCTCGGAGATGCCGTTTCGCATGGCGACGCGCTTGATGCGGCTCTCCAGCGGGGCGGTGATGAACAGGTTGATGACGTCGTCCCGATCCTTGAGCGCGTAGTCCGCGCAGCGCCCGATGAGCACGCAGGGCCCCTGATCCGCCAGCTTCTGGATCGTTCCGTAGGTGGCGAGATAGACCTGCTGCTCAATGGACCCCTTCGCGCCCGCGTGACTCATGGAGAAGGAAAACGGGTCAAGCGCAACGGAATAGAGAAAGCTCTTGGGGCGCTCGTCAAACGAGTGGAACAGCTCCTCGCAAAGCCCGCTCTCCGCCGCCGCCTTCTTGAGCAAAAGATCGTCGTAATACGCAATGCCGAGACGGTTTGCCAGCGCCGTGCCGATCTCACGACCGCCGCTGCCGTACTGTCTGCCGACTGTGATGACCATAGGATCACCCTCCTTCGCCGCCATTATAGCACCGCCGCCGGCATTGCGCAAACCTTTTTTGCGTCCCTACGCTTTCCTCCGCCCTTCCAGCCGGATCCGGTCGGCAATCATGGCGATGAACTCCGAATTGGTGGGCTTGCCCTTGGTGTTCGACACGGTGTAGCCGAAGTAGCTTTGCAGGGTCTCAAGGTCGCCTCGGTCCCACGCGACCTCAATGGCGTGGCGCACGGCGCGCTCCACCCGGCTGGGCGTGGTGTTGTAACGCTTGGCAACCTCGGGATAGAGCACCTTGGTCACGGCGTTGATGACGCTCATGTCCTGCACGGCGATGATGATCGCCTCCCGGACGTACTGGTAGCCCTTGATGTGGGCGGGAACGCCGACCTCGTGGATCACGGCGGTCACCTGACGCCGAAGGGCGTGATAGTCATCCTCCGGCTCCTCCCCGATGCTGCCGACAATCTGACGCATCCGCTCGAGCAGCGACTCGGTCTCAAAGGGCTTGGGCATGAAGAAGGACACGTTCTTTTTCATCGCGCGGGAAACGATCTCGTTGCGGTATGCGGTGAAAATGAGGATCGTTTCCGTTTTGACGCCCAGCGTCGCCATGTGGTCCAGCAGGCCGAAGCCATCCAGACCCGGGAGCAGCACATCGCTGAGCAGAAGCTGCGGCTTCTTCTCCTCGATGAGGCGCAGGGCGCTCAGCCCGTCCCCCGCCGTACCGACCACCGTAAACTCGCCGGTCTTTTCGATGTTGTTACGCAGCGTTGCGCAAAACTCCTCGTTTGCATCTGCCAGGACGACTGTAATTTTGTTTTCCATATTGAACCCTCCTCGCCGTTTTGCTGAACGATTGTGTTGGATGTTTGCGTTGGACAATTGTGTCGGGCGGCGGCCGTCCGCCCGTTGCGGCAAAAAACTGACGTCTTCGTTTTGCTTGGCTATAAACTATCATATTTGGACAGCATTTTTCAAGCAAAATCGTGTCGAATGCTTCAAAAATCGTTCGCCTTTTTTCGACCTTTTTCGACAAATGGTTTACATAACGCAACCCCTCCCGTTTCGTTATACATCATCTTGTATTCACGGCATTTTTCATACACAAGCGCAAAAAACACCCCGAAGCAGCTTGCTCTGCTTCAGGGCGTTGCATGACGCCAAACGAGCTGCTGTTTCGTCAGCTTTGCCTGCCCTGCCCGAGGGGGCAGGATCATTCCAGCCCGGTCAGCAGCCGGTACAGCAGCTCGTAGAGCTGCCGCGCCTCCTCGCTGTTCAGGCGCACACAGCCGCTCACCTGCGCCGGCACCTCGACGGCGCGGTCACGCAGGCGCATCCCTTCCTCCGTCACCTCGACGAACAGGACGCGCTCATCCTCGGTGGAGCGGTAGCGGCGGACGTAACCCTTCGCCTCCAGGCTCTTGAGCACGGGCGTCAGCGTGCCGGAGTCCAGATACAGCCGTTCTCCCAAATCCTTGACGCTGCACTTCCCCTGCTCCCAAAAGACCATCATCGCAATATACTGCGTGTAGGTCAGGTCCAGCGGCTCCAAAAACGGACGATATCGCTTCACCACCTCGCGGGATGCAGCGTACAGCGGGAAGCAAATCTGCTTCTCCAGCTTCAAAACATCGTATTTCTGATCTGCGGCCATATCTTTCTCCTGCCTTCTTTACAAAAAACGTCTTTTGTACTAATCACTATAATCCGAATCAAGCACAATGTCAAATAGATATTTTGGATATTTTTCTTGCAGTTGATTCAAAATCCTGTTCTTCACAGCGGGGGCGTCCGCCGAGAAGTCCACGATCAGGTCAAACATGACGGTTTTTTGCGCCTCGTCTCCGTAAAATCCGTGCATTTGCAAAATCTCCGGCATTTCGGCGACCAGCTTCTCCACCGCGTGACGAATTTCCGTCAGCTCTGCGGAAGAGTCGTTTGCGGCGTAAATCCCGACGGACAGCACCACGCCGAAGTCCGCATACGCGCGCATGGCAATGCTGCGGGTCAGCAGATGGATCTCCCGCGCGGTCATGCTGTCCGGCACCTCGACGTGCACCGAGCCGAGGGTCTGGGACGGGCCGTAGTTGTGCAGCGTCAGGTCATAGGCGCCGCGCACGTTGGGGAACGAGCAAATCATTTCCTTGAGCGGGACGGCAAGCGTCGAATCCGCGCGCAGCCCGATGATGCTGTTGATGGGGTCAAGCAGCATCTCCACGCCCGCCTTGAGGATAAACCCGGAAATCAGCACGCCGAGGACGCCCTCGATCTGCCAGTTCCACAGCAGCCTTGCCGCCGCCGCGACGAGCGTTGTGAACGAAATGGCGGCGTCGAACGTAGCGTCCGAGCCGGAGGCGATAAGCGAGCCGGCGTTGATCTCCTCACCCACCCGCTTGACGTAGCGCCCCATGAGCAGCTTGACGACCACCGCCGCCGCGATGATGACAAGGGACGCCGTGCTGTAGCTCGTCTCCTCCGGGTGGATGGTCTTTTCCAGAGACTCCCGCAGCGACGTCACGCCCGCCAGCAGGACGATGATGGCGATGATTGCGCTGGTGATGTACTCAATGCGCCCGTGTCCATAGGGGTGCTTTCGATCCGGCCGCTTGCCGGAGAGCCTCGTTCCGATGATCGTAATGATCGAGGAAAGCGCGTCGCTGAGATTATTGACGGCGTCGAGCAGAATGGCGATGGAATTCGTCGCCGCGCCGACTGCGGCCTTGAACGCCACCAACACCAGATTGCCGGCTATGCCGATGAGGCTTGTGCGCACAATGCGCCGGTTTCTGTCCATCAAAATGCTTCCTTTCGCTACGCTTGCTCAGGCGTTTTCTTCATTGTATGCAGCCCGGACCGCCCGCGCCAGCTGGTCGGCGCAGGACGTAGGCTTATAGCCGCAGGTGTTGCCCGCGAGCTTTTCCTCGATCTCGTCCACCGTCATGCCCTCGCAGAGTCTGGCAATCGCCTTGAGGTTGCCGTTGCAGCCGCCGACAAACGAAATGTCGCGCACCGCGTCTCCGTCCAGCGCGAAGGATATCTCCATGGCGCAGACGCCCTTTGTGCGGTAGGTATGTTCCATCGTATGCCCTCTCTCTTTGATTGTACTCAATTTATTATATAACATATTTATGCAAATTGTCAAGCCAGTTTTTGAAAAATGGGGGACGCCAAAAATGGGGGACGCCGCAGCGTCCCCCCCCCCCTCTGTTCAGCTTTCCTTCTCCGTGCCAAGTCCGGCGGCGTCGAGCATGTTTTCGATGAAAATGCCGTAGCCCCGTGTCGGATCGCTGACCAGCACATGGGTCACCGCGCCGACAATTTTGCCGTTTTGCAGGATCGGGCTGCCGCTCATGCCCTGCACAATGCCGCCGGTCTTATCCAGCAGGCGCTGGTCCGTCACGCGCAGGAGCAGGTTGCGCGTCGGCGAGGCGCCGGCGTAGATGCGTTCGAGCTCTACCTCGTAGGCGCAGACCTCGTCACCGTCGCAGTTGGCAAGAATCGTCGCGGGGCCGGTCGTCACCTCGCCGCGCTCCGCCACGGCAACCTCCTGCAGTCCGGCGACAGCGTCGCTCTCCGCCGCCAGCGTGCCGAACAATCCGCACTCCGTGTTCGCGTAGAGCCCGCCGCTGTCGCGCGTCAGCTCAAAGTCGCCGCGCAGCTCGCCGGGCGCGCCCTTGGCGCCGCGCTTGACCGCCTTGACCGTCGCGTCCATGATGCTGCCGCTTTCCAGCGGCATGAGCGCGCCGGTGTCCACGTCCGTGACGCCGTGCCCCAACGCGCCGAATACGCCGCTGTCCGGGTCATAGAAGGTCATCGTGCCGATGCCCGCCATGCTGTCCCGGATCCACGCGCCGAGGCGAAAACCGCCCGCCGTTTCCTCCGGCGTGATCGGCAGGTTCAGGGTCTTCGCGCCGCGCCGGATGCTGACGGTGGCGCACACCGCGCCGTTCTCCGCGAGCAGCTGCTGCAAATGCTCCGTCGACTCGACGTCCGTACCGTTGAAGCGGTACACAATGTCCCCCGCACGGAGGCCGGACGCCCGCGCGGGCGTCGCCCCGTCGGAAAGGCCGACCACGAGCACGCCGTCCGCGAAGAGCTTGACGCCCACCGTATGGCCCACGGGCACAAGCGTACGCACCTCGGCGTTCTCCCCCGTCATGGCGCTGACGCCCGGCGCGTAGGCGGCGCAGGTGAACAGCAGACCCAGGAAGACCGCCATGACACGGCTGGAAAGAGCGTTCATCTCATCCCCCCATTTCTTGCCGCTTGTCAATTTTTTTGCAAAGCGACTGCATCATTGTTTGCAGCCGCGCATAAAATAGCCTGTCTAAAATTTAACCGCATTGGCAGGAAAAATTTGTCAAAAGGCGGCGCAGCGCAAAAAAAGAGCTTCGCAGAGGCAATTTCTGCGAAGCTCGGCAGTGATTTCCGTTATCGTGTCTGAAACAGCTTGAGAATGGCGTCAAAGGGGTCCTGCTCCTCTTCCTCCTCGGTCTTGGCGGCCTTGGGCGGCTCCTCCGCCTTAACGGCCTCGGCAGCGGCCTGCGCGCCCTGCTGCGCCGCCGTCTTCGCGGGCTCGGCGGCGCTTTGCTGCGGGGCGGGCGGCGCGGGCTGCTGGGCAACCGACGTCTTGGGCGCAATGGGAGCCCCGTCCTCATCCTCAAAGCCGGTGGCGATGACGGTGACGCGGATCTCATCGTCCAGCGTATCGTCGAATGCGGCGCCGAAGATGGTGTTCGCGTCGGGATGCACCGCCGCCTGCACCAGAGACGCCGCCTGCTCAACCTCCTCAAGCCCGATGTCCGTGGAGCCGACGATGTTGATGAGGACGCCGTGGGCGCCGTTGATGCTGGTTTCCAGCAGCGGGCTGGAGATGGCCATCTTCGCCGCCTCCTCCGCCTTGCCCTTGCCGGCGGCGCGGCCGACGCCCATGTGGGCGAGCCCCGCGTCCTTCATGACGGCGGAAACGTCCGCAAAGTCGAGGTTGATGAAGCCCGTGTTGCGGATCAGGTCGGAAATGCTCTGCACCGCCTGCTTGAGCACATCGTCCGCGATCTCGAAGGCGTTGGCAAAGGTGACCTTCTGGTCGGTGGCGTACTTCAGGCGCTCGTTCGGAATGATGACAAGGGAATCCACCTTATCGCGCAGGTTCTCGATCCCGTTCTCCGCCTGCTGCATCCTGCGGCGCCCCTCGAAGCCGAACGGCTTCGTCACGACGCCGACGGTCAGGATGCCCGCCTCGCGCGCAATCTCCGCGACGATGGGCGCGCCGCCTGTACCGGTGCCCCCGCCCATGCCGGCGGTAATGAACACCATATCGGCATCCTCGATCGCCTTGGAAATCTGCGCGCGGCTCTCCTCCGCGCTCTTGCGGCCAACCTCGGGGTCAGAACCCGCGCCCTGACCGTGAGTCAGCTTTTCGCCGATTTGAATTTTATAGGTTGCGCTCGATATATTAAGCGCCTGCTTGTCCGTGTTGACCGCGACGAAATCCACCCCTGTCGCACCGGAGCGCACCATGCGGTTGACCACGTTGTTTCCGCCGCCGCCAACGCCGATGACCTTGATCTTGACAACGCTCTCCTGTCCGGTTTCCATTCCGAATGCCATATTGGTTCCTCCTACTGTCTTGTATCCCTGAGCAATCGCGGCAACGCATGCCACAAGATAAAGCACTTTAATAATCACATTATATTGTATTACGGTTTATTCCTGCGGTCAATATCTTTTTTCAAATCTTTTTGAAATCGGGCGGACAGGTCATCCGCCCGATTTCCGGTTACTGCGGAATAAAGCTCGCCTTGCCCTCCGTCATGAGGTCGATGCGGCCGGTTTCGTTATTTTCCAGATAGTTGACCACCGTGTCCAGCGTATCCAGCTTGTAGCCCACATCCGACGTCCACGGGAGGCGGACCGTGAAGCGGTTGAGGTAGTTCAGTCTCAGCGCCGTATCGTCGGAGAGGTCAAGGCTGACCATGCGCTCGCGCATGCCGCGCCGATCCGCCTCGCGCAGCAGCGTGAAGGCGACGCCGGCGCGGTAAGCGCTCTCCTCCCCGAAGTCCGCCTGCTCGGCGACGACCGGCTCCGTGAGCGTCACACCCTCAAACAGGACGCAGGGCGCGTCCGGCGTATCCGTGCGTTCGAGCAGCTTGCCGTTGGCGCTGAGCAGCCAGAAGCCCCCGCCGTCCGCAACCGCAGCCTCCGCCGCACACTCGCGCACCTCGATGCACAGCGTGTCGGGCAGCCTCCGGTTGATGCGGATTTCCTCAACATAGGGCAAGGCGGTGAACAGCGCCTTCTTGACCTCAAATTTGTTGATGAAGTAGAGGTTCCTTCCCAGCTCCACCCCGGAGGCGTCGAGCACCTCCTGTCGGCTGTAACGCGACATGCCCGTCACTTCGATGTGATTTACGCGGAAAAAGAACGTGACCGCCACAAGCATTGCCGCCGTCGCAACCACGACGCACAGAGGCTTCCACAAAAATGAAAGCCTGCCGCGTCTGCGTCTCCGACTGCTTTTCTTTCTCTCCATTGTCATTTCCCTCACGCGCGCCGCTCAATGGACGCGCCCAGTGTAGTCAGATCCTGCTCCATGCGTTCATAGCCGCGATCAATGTGCTCGAGCAGCGACACCCGCGTGACGCCCTCCGCCTGCAGGCCCGCCAGCACCAGTGCCGCGCCGCCCCGCAGGTCGGTGCACTTGACGCCGGCGCCGCGGAGCGCCGCGACGCCGCTGACCACGGCGACCCGTCCCGCCACGCGCACGTCCGCGCCCAGGCGGGCGAGCTCATCGACATGGCGGAAGCGGTTTTCAAAGATGTTCTCGACAAAGACCGTGCTGCCCGCGCTCCGCAGCAGCGCCGCCATCAGCGCGGGCTGCGCGTCCGTGGGGAAGCCCGGGTAGGGTGCGGTGCGGATCGGGCGGACGGCGCGCAGCGCGCCGCTGCTTCGCAACGCGATCCACTCGCCCTCGCTCTCGACCGTGCAGCCCGCCTCGGCGAGCGCCGCCGTCACGGTGGACAGCTCGCGGCAGTCCACGCCGCGCAGGCGCACGTCCCCGCCGCAGCCCGCCGCCGCGCAGAGGTAAGTCGCCTCCACAATGCGGTCGGCGCTGACGCGGTGCGTCCCGCCGTGGAGCGCGGCGGCGCCCGTCACGGTGACGATGGAGCCGCCCGCGCCGCGCACCTGCGCGCCCATGGCGTTGAGGAATGCCTGCAGCTCCGCGATTTCCGGCTCGCGCGCGGCGTTGTAGATGACCGTCGTCCCCGCCGCGCCGCAGGCGGCGAGGATGGCGTTCTCGGTCGCGCCGACGCTGGGCAGGGGAAGGACCAGCTCCGCCGCCGTAAGTACCTTTGAGCGGCAGCGCAGCGTTCCGCCGCGCTCCTCGATCTCCGCGCCCAGCGCGCGCAGCGCCGCAAGGTGCACGTCGATGGGACGCGGCCCGAGCTCGCAGCCGCCGGGATAGGACAGCGCCGCCTCCCCCTGCCGCGCGAGGATCGCGCCGAGAAAGATGACCGACGAGCGCATCTCGCGCATCAGCGCGTCCGGCACCTCCGCACGGTCCATATGCGTCGTGTCCACCACCAGCGCGTCGCCCTCCCAACGGGTACAGCAGCCCAGATGGCGCAAAATCGCAATTGAGGCGTCCACGTCCCGCAGGCGCGGACAGTTCTCCACGCGGCACTCCCCCGCGCACACGATGGTCGCCGCCAGCACCGGCAGCACGCCGTTTTTGCTGCCCTGTATCGTCAGTTCACCGCAAAGGCGTCTTCCGCCTTCGACGAACAGCTCCTGCATCTCGTCTCCTCCACATACCAAACTAGACCATAGTATGCGCGGGAGGCGGGATGTGCTTGCATTTTTTTGTCCGGTATGGCAGAATAAAAGCATCCTTTCCAAAAAGAGGTGACCCTTATGAAATTCAAAAAAGCTCTCAGGCTTACCGTCTGCGTCGCGCTGGCCCTGCTTTTGGCTGCGGGCGGCTATCTTGCCTACGTGTTCCTGAGCTACAGTCGTCTGCCGGACAATCAGGCGCTGGCGGTCAACGTGCTCTATAAGGGCGGTATCCTGCTCGACCAAAGCGATTCCCCCGGCAGCCCGCCCACCGTCGGAGCGCAATACCGGATTGTGTCCTGCAACATCGGCTTCGGCGCGTACAGCGACGATTACGGCTTCTTTATGGACGGCGGCACGGAGAGCCGCGCCCGCAGCCCCGAGGCGGTGACGGAAAACGTGCGCGGCGCAATCGGCGCTCTGGCGGATTGCGCGCCCGACCTCATGCTGATCCAGGAGGTCGATACGGACGGCACCCGCAGCTGGCACATGGACGAGACCCTGGTCATCCGGGATGTCCTGACAAGCCATTTTGCCGGAAAAGCCCTCTATCACGACTTCGCCCAGAACTACGACAGCCCTTATCTCATGTACCCGCTGACGCAGCCGCACGGCGCGAACCAGTCGGGCATTCTGACGGTCTCGGCCTTCCCGATCACGTCCGCCCTGCGGCGCAGCCTGCCCATCGAGACGGGCTTCACCAAATTCCTCGATCTCGACCGCTGCTACAGCGTCAGCCGCATCCCGGTCAGCGGCGGCGGGGAGCTGGCGCTCTACAACCTGCACCTCTCCGCCTACACCTCGGACGGAACAATCGCCGCCGAACAGCTGCGGATGCTGCTGGAGGATATGCAGTCGGAGTATGAGGCGGGCAACTGGTGCGTCGCGGGCGGGGACTTCAACAAGGATCTGCTGGGCGACTCCTTCGCCTATTTCGGCGCAAGCGACAAGGAATACACCTGGGCGCAGCCCATCCCGCCGGGGACCTTTGACGGCGTGGACATCCGGCTCGCCGCGCCGCTGGACGAGGCAAACCCCGTGCCGTCCTGCCGCAACGCGGACGGGCCGTACCGCGCGGGACAGTACGTTGTGACGGTGGACGGTTTCCTCGTCTCCCCAAATATAACGGTCGGCAAAGCGGCGGTCATCGACACCGGCTTCCGCTAGAGCGACCACAACCCGGTCTATATGGATTTCACTTTATCGAAGTAGCAGCATAACCGTTTCGTAAATCCGCTCCGTGGCGTCTCTCACACCGAGGGACGCCATATTTTTTGCCATCTGCGCGCGCTTTGCTTCGTCCCGCAGGATGCCGGACGCCGCCGTGAACAGGCGCTTGCCGTCCAAGCCCTCCTCCGGAAGCACCAGCGCCGCGCCATGGTCGCCGAGAAGACCCGCGTTCTTCTCCTGATGGTGGTTGGTCACGTTGGGCGAGGGCACGAGAATCGCGGGCACGCCGAGAGCGGTCAGCTCCGCGAGGGTGGACGCGCCCGCGCGGGAGAGCACAAGGTCGGCGGCGCGCATCACGTCCGCCATGTTGTAGATGTACTCCCGCACGTCGAGACTCGGGTGCGCGGCAAGCGACACGCCGCGCGCCGCCAGCTCCGTCTGCATCCCCTCCCACGAAAGCGCTCCGACGGCGTGGATGTGGTGGAAGGGCTCATGCGGCGCCTCGAGGGAGAGAAACTCCGCCATCATGCGGTTCATCCTCCCCGCGCCGAGGCTGCCCCAGAACGAGACGATGAGCGGACGACCGTCGTCCACGCCCAGCTTTTGCTTTGCCTCGCGCTTCGTCTGCGTGAAAAAGTCGCCGCGCACCGGGGTCCCCGTGACGACCACCTTGTCCGGGCGCCGATAGTGCTGCCGGCAATCCTCAAAGCCGACGAGAATGCGGTCGGCGTAGGGTTCGAGCCTGCGCGTGGTCAGCCCCGGCACGATGTTCGACTCGTGTACCGCCGTCGGTATGCCCCGCTTCGCGCCGTAGCGCACGATGGGGTAGCTGGCGTAGCCGCCGGTGCCGACAATGAGGTCCGGGCGGAACATGTCGAGAATGGCGTCCGCCTCCCGCTTCGCGCGCAGCAGGTTGCGCACGGAGACGAGGTTGTGGCGGAGCTCCTTCGGACGAAGGGAGCGGTGGAAGGACGAGATGTTCACCGTGCGGAACGGGTAGTCCGTGTGCGCGATCAAATCGCGCTCCAGACCGCGTTCCGCCCCGACGAACAAAATCTCCGCGCCCGGGTGACGTTCGCGCAGATAGCCCGCCAGCGCCAGCGCCGGATTGACATGACCCGCCGTCCCGCCGCAGGTAAAAATTACTTTCATGCAAAAACCTCAGATCAGGACGGCGGCATCTGCCGCGATACGCTGAGCACCAGGCCCATTTCGGCGAGCTGGATGACCAACGCGGTGCCGCCATAGCTGAAAAGCGGAAGGGAAATGCCGGTGTTTGGGATCAGGTTCGTCACTACCGCGATGTTGAGAAACACCTGCAGCGCCACCTGCGTCGTCACACCGACGGCGAGCAGCGCGCCGAAGCGGTCGCGCGCGTGGAGGGCGATCCAATAGCCGCGAATGATGAGCAGGGCGAAAATCGCCATGATGAGCGTCGCGCCGATGAGTCCCAGCTCCTCGCAGATGATGGCGAAAATGAAGTCGTTGTGACGCTCGGGCAGATACATGAACTTCTGCCGGCTCTTTCCCAGCCCGACGCCCAGCAGACCGCCGGACCCGATGGCAAGCAGGCTCTGACGAATCTGATAGCCCGCGCCGCGCATCAGCTCCACATCGTCGCTGAGCGGGTTCTGCCAGATGGCAATGCGCGAGGAGTTGTAGCTGATCTTGCCGGTCAGGTACGCCCAGACGCCCAGTCCCGCGAGACCGCCGCCCGCGCCGATCCAGACCAGGTCATTGCCGCCGACGAACATCATCACCGCGCCGATGCCCAGGATCAGCACCATACCGGACAGGTGCGGCTCCTTTGCCATGAGGACCGCAATCACCGCCAGAAGAATCCCATAGGGCAGGACGCCGTACTTCAGGGTGTGCATCCGCTCCTTCTTTTTGGAGATGCTGTCGGCAAAGTACAGGATGACGCCGACCTTCGCGATCTCCGACGGCTGAAAGGTGAACAGCTCGCCGAAGCCAAGCCAGCGCGTGGCGTTGTTGCGGGTGATGCCGACGCCGGGAATCAGCACCAGCACCAGCATGATGATCGAGATGGCGAGGATGTACTTGCCCAGCACGCGGTAGCGCTCATAGTTGATGCGCCCGACGGCGAGCATGGCGGCGACGCCCATGACGGCGAAGACGCCCTGCCGGATCAGATAGTACGCGGGGCTCTCGCCCGCATAGTACGCCATCGGAAAGCTGGCGGAGAACAGCATGATGAGCCCGATGCCGGTGAGCATCAGCGTCAGCATGAGAAACGGAACGTCCAGCGGACCGCGTCCCGCCTCCCGCGCCGCCATTTCCACCTGCCGCTGCCGCTCGCGCTGCTGCCGCCGCAGTTCTTTTTCTTCTCTGGTCAAACCGTGATTCCTCCCTCGGGGTTTCCGGTCTCAAGCCCTGTCTGAAAAAAGTGCGTTGACCGGATGGTTTCTGTTTTCCGTCAGAAATGATAGCGGTCCATCACGCCCAGCGCGGCGAGCAGGCAGCCCAGCGCGCTGACGGCCGTGAACACGGCGACGAGCTTGACCTCGCTCCAGCCGCACAGCTCAAAATGGTGGTGCAGCGGCGCCATCTTGAACAGGCGCTTGCCATGGGTCAGCTTAAAATACCCCACCTGCAAAATATCGGACATTGTCTCGCAGATGTAAACGAAGCCCACGAGGACGAGGATGAGCGGCATGTCGTAGGCAAACGCCAGCGCCGCCACCGTGCCGCCGAGGAAGAGCGAGCCCGTGTCGCCCATGAAGACCTTGGCGGGGTGGAAGTTGTAGACCAGGAAGCCCAGCAGCCCGCCCACCAGCGCGCCGCAGTAGACGCCGAGCTGCTCGAGGCCCGGCCACCACGCCGCAACGGCGGCAAAAAACACGCCCACCGGCACCGTCACGCTTGCCGCCAGACCGTCAATGCCGTCAGTGATGTTGACGGCATTGACGGTGCCGACAATGACAAAGGCGGCGAAGATCAGATACACCGGCCAGCTCATGACCAGATGCGTCTGCGCGAACGGGATGTACAGGTTCGGCGTCAGCAGCCCCTCATAGCGCATGAGCGAGAGGAACGCCACCGCCGCAACGAGCTGAAGGACGAATTTCTGCGCCGCCGTCAGCCCGAGGTTGCGGTGGTGGACGACCTTTTCAAAGTCGTCCAGAAAGCCGATGAAGCCGAAGATGGCGGCAAAGCCGAAGATGTAAAAGTGGCGCAGGTCGCCGTGACGCATGGCGCTCCAGCCCGCGATCACAATGGTGACGAAGATGCCGAGGATGAACATCAGCCCGCCCATGGTCGGCGTGCCCGCCTTGGCATTGTGCCAGGTCGGGCCGTCCTCACGAATCTCCTGCCCCGCCTTCAGGCGGCGCAGCCACGGGATCAGAAACCGCCCCGCAAGCACCGTGATCCAAAAGCCCAAAAGAGCAGAAAGCGCTGTCAGCATGATGGTTTCTCCTTTGTTCAAGGTGTTTTTTTACGACCTCCCGCTCGTCGAGCGGTTCGGCGTCCGTCCCGACGAGCTGGACGGTCTCGTGTCCCTTCCCCGCGAGCAGGACGACATCGCCGCGTCCGGCGTGGTTCAGGGCGTAGGCAATCGCCTCGCGCCGGTTTTCGAGGACGGCAAAGGGTGTGGCGCTGCCCCGCATTCCGGCAAGCACGTCGTGCAGGATGGCATAGGAGGATTCGGTGCGCGGGTTGTCGCTGGTGAGCACGGCAAGGTCCGCGAGCGCCGAGGCGATGCGCCCCATGCGGGCGCGCTTGGTGCGGTCGCGGTCGCCGCCGCAGCCGAAAACCAGCAGCACTCGGTTCTCCGCAAAGCCGCACACCGCCTCGAGGATGTTCTTCAGTCCGTCCGGCGTGTGGGCGTAGTCGATAAGCACGGTGTAATCCGTGTCCGTCGGCACGACCTCGCAGCGCCCGCGCACACCGTGGCACTGTCCCAGCGCCCGCACCGCGTCGGCAAGAGGGACGCCCAGCAGACGGACCGCCGCGAGCGCGGCGAGCCCGTTGTAGAGCGAAAACTCGCCGGGGATGTGCAGCTCGGCGGCATAGTGCGCCTCCTCGTCGGAGACGGTGAAGCACACGCGGTCGCCGAAATAGCGCGGCTGCCAGCCCACGAGGTCGTTGCTCAGGTTCTGCCCGTACAGCAGGCGCGGGCAGTCCGCGCCCGCGAGAACGCGCTCCGCCCAGCGGCTGTCCCCGTTGACGGCGGCGGCGCGGCATTGGCGGAACAGCAGCGCCTTGGCGTCGCAATATCGCTCCATGGTGCCGTGGTAGTCGAGATGGTCCTGCGTCAGGTTGGTGAACACCGCCGCGTCGAAGGTGAGTCCCGCCGTGCGCCGCTGCACCAGCGCGTGGGAGGACACCTCCATCACCGCGTGGGTGCAGCCCGCGTCCACCATCCGCCGCAGCAGCGCGTGGAGCGCCAGCGGTCCCGGCGTCGTGCGTTCGGCGGGCAGGATCGCGTCGCCGACGCGGTTCTCCACCGTGCCCAGCACGCCGACCCGCGCGCGCAGCGTCCGCTCCAGCAGCTGCGCGATGAGCGCGGCAGTGGTGGTCTTGCCGTTGGTGCCCGTGACGCCGATCATCGTCAGGCGTTTGGCGGGCTCGCCGTACCACGCCGATGCGAGCTGCGCGAGCGCAAGGCGGCAGTCCGGCACGAGCACATGGGGGATTTCCGCGTCGGGCGCCGTCTCGCACAGGGCGCAGACCGCGCCGCGCGCGAGCGCGTCGGCCAGGTAGCGCGCGCCGTCCTCCCGCACGCGGGGGACTGCGGCGAACAGGCTGCCCGGACGCGCCGCGCGGGAATCGTCCGTCAGGTGCGTGATCTCCGTGTCGCCGTCGGCGCGGAGCGTATAGGTCGTCAGGTGTGAAAGGAGGTCGGATAGTCGCGTTTTAAGGCTTCCCTTTCACAGTCGAATCTGATATCCTCTGAAATATGACGTCAGCTCAGTCCGTAACGGAGCTGTCGCTGAACTGGACGCGGATGACGCTGCCGGCGGGCACCTCGCGTCCCGGCGGCTCGGACTGGGACACCGCGCGCACGGTGCCGGAGGAGCGATTGGTCGCGCCGGTCACGGACATGATGAGTCCCGCGTTCGTCAGCTTCTGGTTCGCCACGGACGCGCTGTCGCCGATGACGTTCGGCACGACGCAGGGCGCGTCCGGCTTCTCCGCGCCGCAGTAGAGAAGGATTTCGGCGTTGTTGGGCACGATGGCGCCGCCCGCCGGGGTCTGATCCGTGACCCTTGCCTCGTCGCCGATGACGCGGCTGCCAAAGCCGATGTCCTTGAGCTTCTTCTGCGCCGCCTCCACGGACTCGCCCACCACGTTCGGCACGGTGGCGTCGCGACCGACGAGCTCCTCCGCGCTGTAGGTCGGCTCAATGCCAAGATAGGGCAGCAGCTCCGCCATGACCTCGCTGGACACCGGGGCGACCATGTTGCCGCCGGAAACGTAGGTCCCGGTGTACCGGCTCGGCTCGTCGAGGGTGAGCAGCATGATGATCTGCGGATCGTCGGCGGGCGCGAAGCAGACGAAGGAGACGATGACGTTGCCGCCGACCTTATCCGCCGTGCCGGTCTTGCCGCCGATGCGGTAGCCGGCGACCTTGCCGTTCTTGCCCGTGCCCTCCGACACGACGTATTCGAGTATTTCCCGCACGGTGGCGCTGGTATCCTCGGAGATGACCTGCCGGATCGGCGCGGAATCGTGCTGATAGGTGACATTGCCGTCGGGGTCCACGATCTGCTCGACGATGTAGGGCGTGCGCAGATAGCCGCCGTTGACGCAGGCCGCCTGCGCCGAAATCAGCGCGACGGGCGTGACGTTGAAGTTCTGCCCGAAGGCGTAGCACGCCAGCGCCAGCTTGGAGTATTCGATCTCGCTGTTGACGAAGCCGCTCGCCTCGCCCGTGGTATCAATGCCGGTCTTCTGGGTCAGCCCGAAGTCGCGCATATACTCGTAGAAGGCGGTGTTGCCCATGCGCAGGCCGATGTTGATGAACGCCGGGTTGCAGGAGTTCCCGGTGGCGACGGTCAGGTCCTGGTGCCCGTGGCCCGAGCGGTTGGAACAGTTGATGCGCTGCTTCTCAACGATGACGTAGCCCGGGCAGTCGAAGGTGCTGCTGCGGTCGATCACGCCCTCCTCCAGCGCCATGGACAGCGTGAGGATCTTGAACGTGGAGCCCGGCTCGTAGGTGTCGTTGATCGCCTTGTTGCGCCACTGCTTGAGCCGCAGCGCGGACAGGCGTTCGCTCAGCGCGTCGCCGGACAGTCCCTCGAGACCCGAGGTCATGAAGTCGTTGTAGATGGCGCTGGGATCGTTGAGGTCGTAGTCCGGCAGGGACGCCATGCCGAGGATCGCGCCGGTCTTGACCTCAAGCACGATGCCCGTCGCGCCCTTGCCGGTGCCGAAGCGGCTCTCCAGCTCCGCGAGGCCTTTTTCGAGGTAATACTGCACGGTGGTGTCGATGGTCGTGTAAAGCGAGGAGCCATCCCGCGCGTCGAAGTACTGCTCGTACTGGTACAGGAGCGAGCGCCCCTTGTTGTCCTTTGCCGTGACGACCATGCCGCTCTCGCCGGTCAGCTGCTCGTTGTACACCGCCTCCAGCCCGTAGGCGCCGCCGTTCTCATTCGTGAAGCCGATGACGTTGGACGCCAGCGAGCCGAAGGGGTAATAGCGCTTGGTGGTGGGCTCGAGGAAGATGCAGTTGCCCTTGAGCTTGTTGTCGGTGATGAACGCGCGAATTTGATCCGCCGTGTCCTGGTCGACCCGTTTTTTCACGATCTCGTACTGCGAATCCGTCCGTTCCATCTTATTGAGCAGCGTCTCCGCGTTCACGTCCAGCAGCGCCGAAAGCGTGCCCGCGATGAGCTTTTTGTCCGCGTTGTACTCCTTGATGTCCAACGGGGAGATCATGACGTTCTCCGCCGTGGAGGAGATGGCAAGGGGACGGCCGTTGCGGTCATAGATCGTGCCGCGCGCGGCGCTGACCGTGGTGCGCAGTGTTTGCTGGCGCACCGCCTCGCTTTGCAGGCGCTCATGCTCCGTGATCTGCCAGCGGTAGAGCTGGCGGAACAGCAGCACAAAGGTCAGCAGCCCAAAAACCACCAGCAACACCAGCGTTCTCGCGTTGACGGTCCGGTTGGCGCGGCGCGCCGATTCGGACGTTCGTTTCGGATTGATTGCCATGTATCCAGTCTCCCTATTCATGGACATAAGGAGTAAGGAAGCTCCTTACCCCTTATGTATACTGCATCTCAATTCAAATATTCCACGATGCTTTGGAGATTTCTGCACGCTGCAGCCGCAACGCGGCCGAAGATATGCTCCTCCTCGTGCTGATACAGCACCACATTGTCCGGCGCGGAGAGGTCAATATAGTAGATTTGCGAGCTGCTCGGCTTCGCCATGCCGGCGTTTTCCGCCGCCTCCTTGATGGCGGCAAGGTCAAAGGTGCGCTCATAGCGGGAAACCAGCTTGACGTGCTCCTCCTCGAGAGAGGACAGCCTCTTCTGCTGCTCCACGACCTGGTTGGAGATCGAAGTGAGCTGCGCGTAATTCATCAGCAGCATGACCGCCATCACCGCAATCACCGAAAAGCCCAGCACGGCGACGGGTGAGACACGGATGCGCTCGCGGTGGCGGCGCACAGCGTCGCTCCTGCGGCGCGCGCGCGGCGGCGCGCCCGCGCCGGCGCGCTGGGCGGCGGCGCGCTCCTCGCGCTCCCTGCGGCGACGCTCCTCGCGCTCGATGCCGACGTAGTCGTAGGCAAGGCTGCCGGAGACATACTGCCTGTTCCATTGTCGCATGTCGCGGCGTGCCATAAGCCTCCTCCTGTTCAGCACTTCTCCGCCACGCGCAGCTTGGCGCTGCGCGCGCGGGGGTTTTCATTCAGCTCCGCCTCGCCCGCTGTGACGGGCTTGCGGGTAATCAGCTTCATTTTCGGCTTGCGCCCGCAGACGCAGACCGGGAACTCCGGCGGGCAGATGCAGCCCGCGGCAAACTCCCTGAGCTTTTGCTTAACGATGCGGTCCTCCAGCGAGTGGAAGGTGATGACCGCCAGGCGTCCGCCCGGCTTCAAATTCGCCTCCGCCGCGTCCAGCATCGGCGGCAGCTCGCCCAGCTCGTCGTTGACGGCGATGCGGATTGCCTGAAAGCTGCGCTTGGCGGGGTGCTGCTTTTCGCGCAGCGCCCGCGCGGGCATCGCGCCTCGGATCAGCTCCGCCAGCTCCAGCGTCGTCTCGATGGGCTTGCGCTCCCGCGCCGCGCAGACGGCTCTCGCAATCTGCGGTGCGAAGCGCTCCTCGCCGTATTCCCACAGGATGCGGCGCAGCTCCTCATACGGAGCGGTGTTGACCAGCGTCCGCGCCGTCAGCGGCGCGGAGGCGTCCATACGCATGTCCAGCGGCGCGTCCTGCTGATAGGAGAAACCGCGCCGCGCGTCGTCCAGCTGCGGGGAGGACACGCCCAGGTCGAACAGCATCCCGTCCGCGCCGTGCACGCCCAGCTCGCCGAGCACCGCGCCGAGGCGGCTGAAATTGCTGTGCACCAGCGTCACGCGTGCCATGTACGCCGCCATACGCTCCCGCGCGGCGACCAGCGCCGATTCGTCACGGTCGAGCGCGATGAGGCGCCCCGTGGTCAGGCGGCGCGCGATTTCCGAGGAATGTCCCGCGCGCCCCAGCGTTCCGTCCACATAAACGCCGTCCGGCTTGATTTGCAGCGCGTCGAGGCACTCGTCCAGCAGCACCGGCTTGTGGCCGTAGTCCGTGTCCATGTCAAATACCCAGCTCTTCCATCACGGCGGCAAGGCTCTCCGTTTCCATTGCCTCCGTTTCCTGCTCCGCCCAGGCCTCCGCGTTCCAGATCTCCGCGCGCTTGGACACGCCCGCGACGACCACGTCCTTTTCCAGCTTCGCGTAGGCGCGCAGCTTCTGTGGGAGCACGACGCGCCCCTGCGCGTCCGGCTCGCATTTGGCGGCGTTGGCGTAGAGCATCCGGATCGCTTTTTTTGCCTTCGTGTAGGGCAGGCTGTCAAATTTCTCCGTCAGCTTCTGCCACTCCGCCTCCGAGTACGCCGAGAGGCAGGGGTCCGTTCCCGCGATGGTCACATAAAACGTGTCGCCCAGCTCCTCGCGGAGCTTGGCGGGGATGAACAGCCGACCCTTCGCGTCAATGCTGTGCTGGTACTGTCCGGTCACGGCCGCCTGTCCCCCTCTCCGTAAAGCGCGAGACGGGAGGACAAAGCCGCCCGTCCCCCTTTTTTCGGGGCGGCAGGATGCGCTCCACTCTCTGTTGTCTCTTGGGAAAGCGGCTCCACTTTGTGGTCTTCCTCACCACTTTCCTCCACTCACAACTTGATTATACGGACGCTTCCCGGAAAAATCAAGGGCAAATTTCCGTTACTGCTCGATAAAATGCCCGCCTTTCTCAAACAAACGTTTTTCTTTTCCAAAAAACAAAGAAGCCCGGCACAACATCTTGCGTCGGGCTTCCTGTTATGTTCAAGATGCGGTGGACTTGTCCATTTTACCGAAATTTACTCGCCATCTTTGCCTATTTTCTTCGCCGCTTTGGTCAATTCCTCCCGATCCTTCTGGCGGCGCGCGGCGGAGGCGGCGCGGAAACGCACACGGCTCTGCTTGACCTCGTCCAGCGCAGCCTGGATCGCCTCCTCGGTGCGGCGCAGCGCATCCTCGGTGTATTCGTTGACGACGCGATACATTTCGTTGGAACGCTCCTCCGCGCGGGCGACGATATCGTGTCCGCGCTCGCGGGCGGCGATCAGCACCTCGCTGTCGGCAACCTTGCTCTTGGCGTCGTGCTCCGCCTTCTGCATCATGCGCTCCACCTCGCGCTTGGCTGAGTTGACATAGTCGTCCTTCGCCTGGATCAGGTCCTGCGCGCGATGCAGCTCCGCCGGCAGCGCCTCGCGCATTTCGTCGAGCAGGTCCAGCGCCGCGTCGCGGTCGATGACGCACTTCTCGCTGCTCAGCGGCGCGTTCTTCGCCTCGTTGACCATGTTGTACAGCATGTCAAGCAGGTGCTCCACATCACGTTTTTCCATTGTCCTTCCACCCTTTCATCGTTTCGATCGCCGCTGCGGGCACATAGGGCTCCAGCGGGCGCTTGTACGTCACCATTTCCCGCACCATGGTCGAGCTGACATGCAGGAACTCGGTGCGCGCGGGCAGCAGCACCGTGTCCAGCGTCGGCTCCAGCGCGCGATTGATCTGCGCCATGCCCAGCTCGGTGTCAAAATCCGTTCCGTTGCGCACGCCCTTGATGAGATAGCGCGCGCCCCTCTTCCTGGCGTAGTCGGCGAGCAGCCCCGTCCAAAGCTCCGCCGTGACGTTCGGCAGCCCCGCCACGGCGGCGCTGAGCATTTCATGACGCTGCTCCTTGGTGAACATCGGGCGCTTGCCGCTGTTGACCATGGCGCAGACGTAAACGTGGTCAAAGATCGCCGCCGCGCGGCCGATCAAGTCCATGTGGCCGAGGGTGACGGGGTCAAAGCTCCCCGGAAAGACCGCAACATTCATCCGTTTGTTTCCTCTTCCTCTCCGTCACGGCGATACACCGCGACCTTGATCCTGCCATAGCGGTACTCGCGGCGGAGACGGTATGGCACGCTGAGCGCCGGCAGCGCCTTGTCCGCCGGGCACTCCGCGACAATTATACCATACGGCGCCGAAATGTCAAATCCCGCAATGCGCGTGAGAGCGCGCTCGAGCGAATCGTCGGCATAGGGCGGGTCGAGGAAAATCAGGTCAAACCTCGTCCGCTGCGCGGCGAGGTATGCCATTGCGTCGCCGCAGACCACCTGCGCCCGCTCCGTCAGCCCGCAGACGGCGAGATTGTCGCGCACGAGCTTCGCCGCGTCCGCGCGCCGGTCGATAAAGACGCAGCTCCTCGCGCCGCGGGACAGCGCCTCAATGCCCATCTGTCCGGTCCCGGCGAACAGGTCGAGCACGCGCGCATCCTCCAGCTCAAACTGGATGGCGCTGAAAATGCCCTCCTTGACCTTGCCCGTCGTGGGGCGGGTCTCCTGTCCCTTCAGCTCTCCGAGGCGCCTTCCCCGCGCCGAACCCGTGATGACTCGCATATCCCTGACCCCGCCTTCAAAAATACTTATATATTTTATTGTATCCCGGCGTATTTTGCAATACAAAGTTTCATTGATTTCGCCCTTGTTATTCCCGATCCGTTCGTATATAATAGAGAGGAATAATCTGCCTTCACAGGGCTTCGATGAAAGGAGACCTTTTATGTTCAAGCTCCAGACCGATCAGGGCGAGATTCAGATCAGCGACGCGGTGCTCTCGGACATCACGGGCGCCGCCGCCACCAGCTGCTACGGCGTGAAGGGTATGGCATACCGCTCCATGACGGACGGGCTGGTCCATCTGCTGCGCCCCGCCGCCATGAGCAAGGGCGTTCACATCACGCAGCATGACGAAGGCGACATCTCCATCGAGCTGCACATCATTGTCGAGCCCGGCGTCAACATGACCGCCATTTCGCGTGAAATCATCTCTCAGGTGCGTTACCTCGTCAACAAGAACACCGGTGCGGTCGTTCGCGGCATCGACGTTTACGTCGATAGCATCACTCTGTAGGAGGGGCGTGTCTATGCACGATACCATTACCGGCGCCGTATTCAAGCAGATGCTGCTCTACGGCGCGGCGTCCGTTTCGGCGGCCAAGCAAAGCATCAACGACCTGAACGTCTTCCCCGTGCCCGACGGCGACACCGGCACCAACATGAGCCTGACCATCCAGACGGCGGCGGCAGAGCTGAGCAAAAAGGAGCCGCGCACCGTGGACGAGGCCGCGCAGGCGGCGGCCAACGCCATGCTGCGCGGCGCGCGCGGCAACTCCGGCGTCATCCTCTCGCTGCTGTTTCGCGGCGTGTCCAGGAGCTTCAAGGGGCTGGAGCTCGCCGACGGCTGTATGTTCGCCGCCGCCCTGCAGGAAGGCGTCGCCGCCGCGTACAACGCGGTGATGAAGCCCGCCGAGGGCACGATCCTCACGGTCTCCCGTCTCGCCTCCGACGCTGCCATGCACGCCGCCGAGGAGAACAACAGCGTCGAGTATGTGCTCGACGCCGCGCTCCGCCAGGGCGAGGAGACGCTCCGCGAGACGGTCAATATGAACCCCGTGCTCAAGCGCGTCGGCGTCGTGGACGCGGGCGGCAAGGGCTTTTGCGTCATCCTCGGCGGAATGCTCTCCGCCCTGCGCGGCGAGCCGATGCCCGAGCTGGGCGACGCCGCCGCGAAGGACAAGGCGGACTTTGCGCAGGTTGGCGACGAGGATATCACCTTCACCTTTGACACGGTGTTCATCGTCCGCACCAAGGGGAACCCCGACCTCAGGCCCTACCGCGAATACCTGAACTCCATCGGCGACAGCATCGTCATCAGCGAGGGCGACGATATGTTCAAGGTGCACGTCCACACCGACATCCCGGGCGACGCGCTCAACGCCGCGCAGCAGTACGGCATTCTGGAGGTTGCCAAGGTCGAGAACATGCGCATTCAGCAGGAGGACATGGCGGCGGGCCGCAAGACCATCTCCGCCGACGAGCTGGAGGACGACGACATGGAGGACGACGCCGTCCCCCCCGCCGGGGACGAGGCGCGAAAGCCCTTCGGCTTCCTCGCCGTCTGCGCGGGCGACGGGCTGGCGGCGGTGTTCCGCGATATGGGCGCCGACGGCGTCATCAGCGGCGGGCAGACCATGAACCCCTCCACCGAGAGCATTCTGCGCGAGATCGAGCGCGTAAACGCCGACACGATCTTTGTGCTGCCGAACAACAAGAACATCGTCATGGCGGCGCAGCAGTGCGCGGATCTGACGGACAAGACCGTCGTCGTCATCCCCACCGCCACCGTGCCGCAGGGCATTTCCGCGATGATGGCGGTCGACCTCGAATGCGGCGACGCGCAGACCATAGAGCAGTCGATGCTTGAGGCGGCGCAGAACGTCAGGACCGCGCAGATCACCTACGCCGCGCGCGACTCCGAGTTCGACGGCGCGGTCATCCACGAGGGCGACTATCTCGCGCTGCTGGAGGGCAAGCTATACGGCGTGGACAAGAGCATCTCCGCGCTGCTGGAAAAGCTCGCGGATGCGGCGAAGGCGCAAAACGCCGGCTTCGTCAACGTGTTCTATGGCGAGGACGTCACCGCCGAGGCGGCGGAACGGGACGCCGCCTGCTTCTCCGAAAAGCTGCCGATGGCGGAGATCAGCGTTCTCTCCGGCGGACAGCCCGTCTACTACTACATCATCAGCATGGAATAAGCGAAAAGCCTTGCGGCGTGCGCCGCAAGGCTTTTCCTGATATCAGATCGTTTTTTCCACCTGCTTTTGCAGCAGCGATGCGTGGCGGTATTCGTCGGCGGAGAGGTCTTGCAGCAGATGGGCGAGGCAGACGTCCGCCGTCATCGCCGCCGCCTGCGCGTAGCGCGCCGCGCCGCAGCACTCCTCACGGTAACGCTCGCGCAGACGGTCGCGCCAGAGCAGGCGCGGCTGCGGCGGCAGCACCACCGTCGCGCCGCAGATTTCACCGGTGAGCAGAAAATACGCCGCCTGCAAACGCTTCGCGTGCGCCGCCTCGTCCGAGGCGAGAGAGCACATCAGGCGCCGCCCCTCCGCCGTGTGCGCGAGCGCGGCGAGGCAGCGGTAGGTCTGCGCGTCCGCCAGCTCGTCTTGCAGGGAATTTCGGAGCAGCTCCGCCTCCCGCTCTCCGCCGCTCCGGCAGGCCGGCTCCGGCGGCGCGGCGCCATACGGCGGCAGCGACGGCGATACCCGCCGCCACAGCTGCTCCTGTCTTCGGTGTTCCTCCTGCGTCGGCAGCGCCGACGGTGTGGTTTCGAGCATAGCAACGCCTCCGATTCTTTGGGAAACGCTGAACAAATCCCCACGCACGTCCTGGCGGCAGATTTCCCGCCGCTCTGCGCTGCGGAACCCTTGAAATACGCAAAGCATTCCTGCAGCTTTCGCCCTTGATCGGCGAAGAATCTGCTCGTCAAGGCGCGCACGTTGATTCATTCGGCGTTTCCTTCATGGTACTGCCATTCTATGCAAAACGGCGCGTCTGGTGCCACGGCGACAGCATTTACTTTCTTAAGCCGACGTGATACTATGTCAACTCAA
>CAMKFK010000001.1 GCA_946411835.1 uncultured Clostridia bacterium | reverse complement strand
AGGAACGGCAAAATTTTTTGCACTTCTATTGCTTCTTTATCACACATAAGCAAAAACCGTTGGGATATATTGATAATTATAATCGAGAACAAAACACAATAACTGTCGCTCAATATGGAACGGCGGGATATGTAGACTATCAAAAAAGCAAGTTTTGGGCAAATGATGTATGCTATTGTGTTTATCCGAATGGCTCTTTGCTTAACAAGTATCTTTATTATGTGTTAATGAATAACCAAGAGTTATTGTATTCTATGAAAACCAATGCAATACCCTCTTGCTTGCCAATTGAGAAATTGAACTCTGTTAAAATTCCAATTCTTCCTCTCGAAGTTCAGACAGAGATAGTCCGAATTCTTGATACCTTTACAGAATTGACAGCAGAATTACAAGTAGAATTAGAGGGTAGGCAAAAACAGTATGAGTATTATCGTGATAAACTGCTGACATTCAAGGAGAAGTCTGCATAAGCAAGAGTAGGTGTCAAAGCACCTATTTTTGTTTACTTTGCTACCGTCCAGAACCTTCTAAAACGGAGAGAACAAAATAAATTCGCAGTGGGATATGCGTCTCACCCATCGTCAGCGTATCTCAACGGCGTCAGCGCAATCAGTGTTTTGATTTTCCCGTACTGCGGCTCAAAGTCACAATGTATGTAGTAGTCTCCGGCGCTAAAGCCGACGAGGTTTTCCAGAAACGCCGTCATTTTCCGCTCGCTAAAGTTGATGATCCCGATGCCGTAGGCGTTCCCGTACAGTTCTCCGGCGAACTCAGCCAGACAGTCCTCGCATAAAAAGCCCGCCGCCGCGTCAAGACTCAGGACGCTGTCGCCGTATGGGGTTATATCCACATTGGCGATCCCCCGGTCAGCGTCCAGCATAAGATGCGCCGAAAAGCCGTCGTCTCCGTTCTTGAAACTGCGGGACAGCATTACGCCTGTGTTTTCCTCTATGAGCTGTCCGCTTTCGTCGTAGCGGTTGATCTCAACCGGCAAAAGCTCAAAGGTATTCAGACTGATGACGCCGACGTTGTTCTGGCCGTAATATTCTTTGTAGCGGATATTGCCGTCCCCACACAGATAACAGTCTGCTTTGGAGACGCAATGAACGGACGCCGCCTCCGCCTCGGCTTTGTAGTCCCGTCTTTGCTCGGTGTGCGGTTTGCCGCAGGAGGCGCAAAAAGCCAGCGCAAGCGCGGTCACAAGGACGGCGGCGCGTTTAGAGTTTTTCAGCGAGATTTTCAACGTGTATCAGCCCCTTTCTCTCCCGTTTCCGGGCAAGCTCCACAAAGTCCCGTGTCTTGCCGATCTGCCCACGGTCATAGCAAATCAGATAGTCGCTGGTGCGGATCATGTACTCGTTGGCCCGCACGATGGCAAAGGGCTTGGGTACGTCCTCCATCCCCGGCGGGTAGAAGGTGGCGTCGTATTCTTCGGCAAGCTCCTTCAGCCCCCGGAAGGGATAATAGGGTATCAGCAGCGTCAACCTCGTTTCGGGGTGGCGCTGTTTCGCTCCACGGACGGCATGGGCGGCGAGGGAGTCAAAACGCCCGTAATGTCCGACGACAAAATCATCCACGCCGTATTCCGCGATATGCCGCTCCACCGCCTCGGCCAGCAGCGGGGACAGCGCCTCCGGCGCATTGCGGTGGCCGATGAAAAAGCAGGTTTTCACTTCCGTACCTCCGCCTGTATTTACCTTATATAAGGGTATGCTGTAATAGGGTAAATGTCAATAAGGTTTTCCTCTGATAAGATAATCTCACAAGAGAGGAGGCGTTGCGAATGGACGGTCAAAAGAGTATTATCCGCTATCAAACAGCAGAATACGGCTGCGTTCGGGTCAAGCTGGCAGAGGTGATGGAGGCCAGAGGCATTACCCGGAACCGCCTGCGTACCCTCACAGGCGTCAAATATGATGTGATTGACCGTTACTACAAGGGCAGCAACGTCGCGCTGGCAGATTTGGACTTCTTGGCGAAGGTCTGCTATGTTCTGGACTGTGAGATCAGCGATTTGTTGGAGTATCAGCCGCCGCAGGCTTTCTCTTAAATGCGTCTAAAATCGGGATTTCGATACGCACCATCCGCGCCGCCTTCGGGCGGCGCTTTTTCTATTTATGCTCCCCGCCGTCTAATTCATCTATATGTACGCTTAATAATATCTAATTTAACAGGCTATGTCAAAGGGAATTGCTAAATGAGCCGGATAATATCGGGCAGGCTATATAGTAAAATTAGGTGGGCGGTGAGATGTATGGAACAGCAAGATTTTAGCCGGCGTTTAGCTGAGCTGCGGATGCAAAAGGGTGTCTCTGCGCGGGATATGAGTCTGTCGCTTGGGCAAAGTGCCGGGTATATCAATAATATTGAAAACGGTGTGAATTTCCCTTCTATGGCTGTATTCTTCTATATCTGCGAATACCTCAACATCACGCCGAAGGAGTTCTTCGATACGGATACCGGCAATCCCACAAAGGCAAACGAGTTGCTTAACGTATGCCGCCATTTGAGCGACGCGCAGATTGATAATCTGCTTGCGTTAGCAAAAGACCTAAAATAAGAAAACGCCCCGCCTGCTCCCGTAAAAGATTGGGAACAGACGGGGCATTGTTTATTCGGCATAGTACATCGGCCTTCCGATGGACGTGAAGCCGCTGACGCCGGTGACGACGGTGCCGTTTGCACTGCTGGCACAATGGATAATCAGCAGATTGCCGTCCGCGTCCCGGCCTCCGACGATGCCGACGTGCATATCACCGGGATAAAACACAAGGTCGCCTGGTAGGGCGTCCTCCCATGAGATCGTGGTGCAGTAGATGTGCTGCATGGTCGCGCCTCCGCCGTGTCCGGGATAGTACGCGCCGTTTGAGGCGTTGTAGAATACCCAATCGACAAAGCCGCTGCAATCCAGCCCGTAAGGGCGGTATGTGCCGGTGGTTGAGCTGCCGTCCGCCCATACCTTTTGCAGTGTTCCCCAGCGGCTATCCCAGCCGAGAACGAGTGATTTTCCTCCCCAAAAATACGCCAACTTGCCGACAAGAGAACAGGCCACCTTTACCACATCGCGGCGCTCCTGCGAGAGATCGGCAGGGAGGCGCTTCACTACGTTGGCGGCATCCGCGCTGAAGGCGGTCAGATTGCCCACAAGCTCCATGAGCGCGGCGCGCTCGGCAAGCAGCTCGTTCATGGCGTCGGTCTGGCGCGTGGTGAAGCCGTAGACGGTCGGCATATCCGCCGCGGCCTTTGGCGTCACCGTGATGTGCAGTATCTTCTCCGTCCAGCTATCATCGGTGTCATCGTCAGGGTCGCTGTCGGGGTGGTCGATGGTTTCCACCTCCGACGTGAGGGCGTTCATATCCCAAAAGACCGCTTTGAGCCGATCAATGCGGTCAGCGTCTATCGTGGCGACGTCCACCGCGTCCGTGCCGTCGCTGCCGGCGACTTTCGCCGCAAACACGGCTAATATCTCTAACCAGTCCGCCGTGGAGCCGTCCACGGTGATGTCGTCATAGGTATCCGCGCCTTGCAGCTCCTCCAGCCGCGCGTTGAAGTCAAAATTGACCTGCGCCACCGCCGCGGAGATCGGCACGGTGTCCGATGACGCGCTCTCATTGGAGAAGAAGATACCGAACGGCGAGGCGATGATGGCGGCGATCAGCGCAATCACGACCAACATCACCACAAGCACCGCGCCCGCGCCGCCGATGGCGGCGATGGAACTGACGGCGGACTTGACCACGCCGGCGACGGCCTGCGCCGCCTTGACGGTCAGCCGCGCGGCCTGTTTTGTGACCTTTTGCGCGTTCTCCGCGTTCTTGCGCACCATCTGCCGCTGGAGCTTCTGTGCCGCAGTGCGTTTCGCCTGCTGCGCAGCGGTAACGGTGTTTCTCTGGAGCTGCCGCCCTGCGGCGGCTCGTTCTTTTAGGGCAAAAGCGGGCTTCGACGGCGCTCTGCCGCCAGAGATACGCGGACGTGCGGCTTTGCCCTCGGCTTTTCTGGGTTTCTCCGCGAAGCAGGACGGTGTGTGCGGAATATCAGCGCCGGACTTTGTGCGATAAGACAGCTTTGACGGCAACTTGCCCGCGGCCTCCGTGTTGACCGCAGCATTGACGCGGGAGATCTCCGCGTCGATGCCGCGGCGGGCTTCTTGGCGTGTCCGCACAATATCCTGGACTACTTTTTGGCGTCGCAGCTCCTGTGCGGATGGCGGCGCGGGCTGGCTGTTTTCGACTGCCATGCGTTCTTTCACGGCGCTCTGCCGCGTTTTGGGCGCAACCGTATTCTCGACCGCGCCGCCCGTGCGGGGGCGTGTAGCGGCTGGCAAAGGCGTGTCGCGGGGCTTCTGCGCCGCGGTCTGGACGGCCTGTTGGCGTCCGCGCTGCTGCGGGGGCGGCGATATGGGCTTGGCGGTATCGGCTCCCATGCGCCCCGTTGCGGCGGCGCTCTGCCGTGTCTTGGGCGCGGTCTGCCGCTCCTGCAGGACGGGGCTTTGACCGGCCCGCCCGCGCTCGGCTTGCTTGGGCGCACGGTCGAGCTGCCGGGGCGTGTCCTGCGACGGCTGCTCCCCGGTGGGCGGCTCCGGCTCCCGTATCGTGGGCGCGGTTTCTTTTTTCGGCTCGGTGTCCGCTTGCTTTTCCCCGCGCTCCCCGCGCCGCTTGATTTGCCGCGCGGCGCGGCGCGTACCGTCAGCGGCGAGGGCAGCGCCGCGCCTGCCGTCCGATTCCACCTTATCCGTGGCATACTGCACGGGGCTTTTTGCTCCGGGTTGGCGCTCCGCCTGCTTCTCCGTGTATTGCTGCCGCAGAATGCCCGCGGCTTCTTTCGGCGCGGCGTTGGTCTGCCTTACCTTTGGCGCGTTCATTCCGGGCTTTGTCTTAATTTCGGGCATGACGTTCCTCCTTGCAAAAAAATCGGGCGGGGCAAACGCCCCGCCCGTAGGTTTAGCCCTCTCCGGGCTTGGTCGTCATCAGCTTATAAAGGCTGGTGTCCTTTGGAAACTCGTTGACAAATGGCACGATGGAGCCGCCCACCTTGATAAGCCCTTGACCGGGCGGCGCGTTACTGACGTGATCCATCTGTTTATCCGACGTGCCGAGTAGCTTTGCCAGCTCCACGCGGTCGGTGGGCGCTTGATTGAACATCATCAGAAATTCGCTGTTTGCCAGCATCATGCGCGCCGTGTCGGACATCAAGCACTCCTCCACATTCTGCGTGATGCCTGTCAGCGTGGCATAGTATTTCCGAAACCGTTTCCAGCACTTATAGAGAAATTCACCGCTGTAATTGCTGACGCTGCTCCCGCTGCCGCCCATGCTGTTATTGGCAAAGAACAGATAGATTTCGTCGATGTAGACGTGGGTGTACTGCCCTGCCGCGCGGTTTTTGATGACGCGGTTTAAGATGGCGTCGAGCATGACAAGCAGGCCGATGGGCTTTAGGTTCTCGCCCAAGTCCTGAATATCAAAGCAGATAATGCGGTTGTTGGTGTCGATGTTCGTCTGATGGGAAAAGACATTCAAGCTGCCCGTGGTGAACAGCTCCAGCGCGAGGGCAATATCGTGGGCAAGCGGCTCCTTTTGCTTCATCAAATCGTCGTGCAGGTCTTTGAGCGTGGGTGGGTCGCCCTTGTAGCTCTTGATATACTCACGGTAGACATTCGCCGTGCAGCGGTCAATGATGGACTTCGCCCGCGCGTCGATGCCGTCCGTCCCCATGATCTGCTCACAAAGCGACATGATAAAGTCGCTTTTCAGCCCCAGCGGGTTGCTGCCGTCGCCGTACTCCGCGGAAATATCCAGCGCGTTGATATAGCTGGTGCTGGACGCGGAAATGGTGATGACCTCGCCGCCCAGCGCCTTGATAAGCGGGCCGTACTCGCGCTCCGGGTCTACGACGATGATCGTGTGCTTGCTGGCGAGGGCGCGGATCACGATCTCGATTTTTGCCGCCATAGACTTGCCGGAGCCGGACACGCCGAGAATAAAGCCGTTGCCGTTCATCAGACTTTCGCGGTTGCAAATGATAAGGTTGTGCGATACCGCGTTGACGCCGTAGTAGATGCCGCCCGTGTGCTGGATTTCTTGGCTCTGGAACGGCATGAGGACGGCGGTGCTTTCGGTGGTGAGGGTGCGCGTCGCGTCGATACGCCGCAGGCCATAGGGCAAAACGGTGTTTAAGCCGTCCTCCTGCTGATATTTGAGCGTCGCAAATTCGCAGTTGCCTGTCCGAGATTTCAGCGATTCCGTATCTTGGTCGAGCTGTTCCACGCTGTCCGCGAGGTGCGTCAGCGTCACAAGGCCGAACATGATACGCTGGTCGCGCTCGGTGAGGTCGTCCATATACTCCTTGCTGACCTTCTGCATCTGCTCCACTTGGTACGGTAGCTTGGCGAGGTAGAGGTTTTTGGACATTTGCCGCTGCTGGATGCGCGTCGCGTCCGATTCCACCGACATAATGACCTTATCCACCATCTTGATCGCGTCGTCCATGCCCATCGGGATAATGTCAATGGACAACATCATATTGCGGGGGAAGTCCATCAGCGAGGTAATGAGATCGTCCGTGATAAAGCTCCCATAGTCGCGCAGGAACAGGACGCGCCCGAACAGGTCGCCCATTTCATAGTAGTTTTTCTTAAAAGACAGGCAATCGGGCGCGATGGCGTCCTTGAAGTCGTGACCGCGCCGCATGGTTTCCGCGAGGTCAAAGCGGAAGTTCTGCTCCTCGCCGGGGCGAAAGAAGTCATGGAACAGGCGCAGGCGCTCGTTGATGTTGACCTCGCGGATCGCGGAGTCGAGCCGTGCAAGCCCATTTGTGAGGTCGGTATGGACGCGGTTGAAAAACGTCCGCGCCTCCTCAATGTTCTTCTTTTCCACCGAGATCGTGATGTACTTCTCTTGAATGAGGTTGTTGCTGTCTGCGGCCTTGTCCGTCAGAAGGTCGTTGTACTCGGCGCGGTATTGGTCTTGCCCGTCGCCCTCAAATTCCAGCATGAGCGCGCTGCTGAACGCCCGTTGGTTTAAGCGTCGGTTGAACAGCGTGATTTTCGCCGCGGCGCTCACGGGCAGCGAGTTGAGAAACGCGCAGTAGGCCATGAAAAGCTCCATCTGCTTGTCCAGCGACGCCACTTTGTAATTGACATCAAAAAAGCGCCAAGTCTTTGAAAACTTGCCGCTCACCTCAAATATGCCGTCTTTATAGATGCGCTTGATGGGAATGGATCGCTGGACGCTGCGTGGGATGGCGAACGGGTCGCGCTCCGCGCTGCGCTTGAATTGAAACAGTTTCAACGCTTCTTGCCCTCCTTTTCGATTGCGGTCAGATAGTAGTTTTCGGACTTCCAGACGCGGTTTCCGGCCATAAGAAACTCCGATTTGAACCAAGCCCACACGAATTTTTCCAGCGTCATGCCGTTGTACTTGAAAAAGCCGGCGACGGCGACGGGAGCCGCGCCGACGATGCAGAGCCAGCTCACCGTTTCACGGTCAAGCACATTCCGCAGTGCGAAGTAAAGCGCCACAGCGACGCCAACGGCAAGTACCGAACAAATGAATTGCCGCAGGGACAGGCCGAAAAAGAGCGTTTCCTTATAGTTGCGGATTTCTTTGTTGATTTTGATTTCCATTATCTTGCCTCCCGTGATACTGTCCGTTGCGGGAAGCGCCAGCCGTAGACTTTCCCGATTTCATCGCCCAGCCGACGTGTCAGGCGCGTTATTTCCGATCTTGTTACAACGCCGGAGTAAATGCGGCTTTTCAGCCTATCCCGCTGCTGCTCGCTCACGCCGTCCTTGAACACACGATAAAGATAGTGATTTGTGCCGTCGTGGTGAATATCGTCGCAGCGAAGGTCGCCGTGCCTATCCACATACCATGTCGTATAGTCGTGGCGCGCAGAAAGGCAGTCACGGATATTGCCGCTTTCGATTTCGCGGTATCCGCTATGACGTCCGTTCCATAGTCCAAGACTGCCAATCACAAGGATCGGCTGCGAAAGCTGAATATCCAAGTTGACGCGCTCATCGTCCAAATAATCCTCATTGATTTCCAACATCTTGTAATAGCGTTCATCGTCTGACAGGTCAGGAAATTCCTGCTCCATATCTTCTTTCCAATCCTTGTAGTCAATATGATAGTTGCTCCAAATCAAGTGATCGCCCTTGTTCATAATCTTACACCTCCACTCATAGGCCAAACATTTCCTTTGCGATATGATCCGCAGACTTCACCAGCCCGACAAGCACAAGCATATTGAACACCACTTCTCCGAGATAGCTCCACACCTGCGACACCACCGAAGCGTCGGGATCAAAGGCGGGCGTACCGCTGGACGCGAACGCCGAGAAGATGATGCAGGCCAGCACAATGACCGCGCCCTCCATGCACACGCCGATATAGCTCCGCAAAAACGCCTTGCCGAAGTGCGTTGTGTTCTCCCCGGCAAAGGACGCCAGCGCGATGGGCGAGAGCGCGGCGTACATATAGAGCTTGAAAAAGCGCCCGTAGACAGTCAAAATCATAATGAAAGACAGCACCGTGATAAACAGGCTTCCCAGCAGCGATACAAGCCATAGCGGGATACTCGCCAAAAATCCCACGTCCTCGATGGCGGTGATGATCTCGCTCGGCAGCGCCGCCGAGGTGCCGGTCATGCCGCCCACGCTGCTTGCCGCCGTCGCCACAATGCCGTTGCAGACGTTAAAGATGTTCGTCATCAAGTCCATGCCGTAGGTGATGCCGACTTTCGCAAGGATAAAGTAGATAAACTGCTTTATCACAAACTCCGGGCGCTGGAAGTCGCGGAAGGTCGCGGAGCTTTTGAAAATGCTGATGGCAAAGAACAGTACCAAAAGCCCGTAGCCGATGGCCTGCATCGCGCCGTTGATGGTTGTGACGGCGCTCCAAACCGTGCCGCCCTTGAACGTCTGCGGCGATTCGGTCAGCAGTGTCCACATTTCCGCGAGCTTGTCGTTCCATGTGGTCAGCGCGTTTTGCAGGTTATCGACGATCCAGTTATTATCCAAAATATCGCCTCCTTGACGGGAGCGGGAGATCCGCCGCACGGCAAATCTCCCGCTCTTTCTTCTTATACTGCGCCGATGGAAGTCAGAATTTCCTTTGCGAAGGCAATCAGCAGCCCACCGAACAGGCAGAGAAAGCCTTGCGTCCTCTGGCTCGCGTCATGGCTCTGGATGCTCATGCCCACCTGCACGATGCCCCAGCCGAGAATGATGACGCCCAGCGCCTTGATGATGGAAAAAATGAAGTCGGACAGATTGTTGACAATGGTGAGCGGGTCGCTGGCTGCGAGGGCGGGCGTCGCGGACATCAGAAAGACGGCGAACACCGTCGCCGCCGTCCAGTACCGCCGCGCCCTGCGATTGCGCTGCGTCAAATCAGTCGCCTTGCTGTTGACCTTGCTGGTCTTGCTGTTCTTCATATTCATGTTCGGATTCCTCCAATTCAATAATTTCAATGTCGTCAAGCGACGTAAACTGATATGGTAGGTCGGGGAGCGCATAATCCGGCGTCGGTCTATGCACATAGGGCTTTGCGCCGCCGCGCTCTGTCCGCGCAAAATTGGGGTGCTTGAAAATGTTGTACTTCTTATCCATGACCGGGCGCTCGCCGCGGATCAGCAGCAGTGCGTCGTCGGTGTCCATCATACGCAGCTCGTCAATCATCATCAGCTCGCGCCCCGCCTGCTGGTAGTTGGTGGAGCTGGAGCCGTTGCGCCCTTTTGTCTGCCCGTGCGTCCGCGTGTCCAGCGTTTCCTTACCCAGCAGCTTGACCATAAATTCCAGCGACGTCGGCTCGTTGCCGCCGCCGAGGAACAGGAGCGTATCGCAGTTGCCGATGATGCTCTCCCACTCCTTTTCATAGAGCGCCTTGATGTTCTGGATATTCTGCACGATGATGTTGAGGCCGATGTTGTAGCTGCGGCACGTCGCAAGGACTTTCGGATAGCTGTCCGGCTGCGCGACGTTCGCCCATTCGTCTTGAATGACGCGCACGGGAATGGGCAAGCGCCCGTTGTACTTCTCGTCCGCACGGGCGTATAGCTCTTGAAAGCATTGAGTGTAGAGCATACCGATCAGATAATTCATGCTGGTGTCGATGATGGGAATGACGCAAAAAATAGCGCGCTTCTTCTCGCCCAGCGAGCCGAAGTCCATATCATCGCGCCGCGTCATGTAGGCGTACTGCGGAATATTGAACGCGGCAAGGCGCACACCTGCGGAGATCAAGATGGATTTCGCCGTCTTGCCCGCCGCCTGCTTGAAAATCTTGTACTGCTTCAAAGCAACATGGTTGGGGTTTTCCTCCTCCAGCGCCTTGAACAGCATATCCAACGGGCTTTGGAATTGGTCGTCCTCCTCACGCACGTCCGCAAATTCCAGCATATAAAGCACCGTTTCAAAGTTCTGTTCCTCCGGCGGCGCGAAGTCCATGAGGTAGAGAATCAGCGCAGAGTCGAGCGCGATCTCGGCCTTTTCCCAAAAGGGATCGTTGTTCGATGCGTTCTTGGGCGTTGTGTTCTTGATCAGACTGTCGATCAGCTTCAGCACGTCCTTTTCATCGTGCAGATACACAAACGGGTTGTAGCAATCGGACTGGCTCGGATCAATGAGGTTGAACACCTTAACGTCGTATCCCTCATCAATCAGGAGCTGCCCCACGGCGCGGAGCATTTCGCCTTTCGGGTCGGTGATAAGAAAGGAGCAGTTGGCGCTCATCAGTCCGGGGATGCAGAAGAATTGTGTCTTGCCCGCGCCGGAACCGCCCACGACAAGGATGTTGAGGTTGCGCCGGTGCTTGTGGCCGTCCATGCCGATCATAACGTGCATGGTGAGAATGACATTCATCCTCGGATTATCTTTATCCATGTACTTACGGCATAGCGCCTGCGGGTCGCCCCACTTTGCCGAGCCGTATTCCTCGCCCGGACGCCGGTTCTCGCGGTTGGTGTAGTACAAGCCCACGCCCATCGCGTAGACCACAAGCCCGGTCAGCATGAATTTCAGCGTGTGCGGCGTCCACCTTATGGAAAAGGGGCGCTCCAGCAAGGTACTGAAACGCCCCATAAGGTCAAATACCGTCATGCCGTCCTCATAGCCATAGGCCAGCAGCGCCGAGAGCCATAGCACGACTACGGCGAGCGCCGCCCACACGGGGGCGGCGCTCTGAAAGCTCTTTTGCCGTTTCAAGGCTTAATAGCCTGTCTTGGGCAGGGTCTTGTTGGTCTTGGCATAGACGGCGGTATTCCAGCGGGACACCGCCATGATCCATTGACCGTTATACACTCCGCCCACGTCCGCGATGTTGACAATGCTGCTGCCGTTGGACAGCCCCTTGTTGACCGTGCCGTAGAGATAGGCCGTTTCCACTTCCGCAAAGCCCGCCTTGACCGTGCCGAAAACAAACATGACTTCGGTGACGCGCTCATTGGCGGCGAGGCCGAGCGTCGCGGGGCGGGCGTCCAGCGCGTAGTTCTTTGTGGTGCTGAGATTGTCCGCCAGCGTCCGATAGCTGCCGCCGGAGAGGTTGGTTTGATAGACCACCTTATAGGCAAGCTGCTGGTTGTACGTTCCCGTCACGATCTTGTCGAGTGCGATCTGTCCGGGCAGCGTGTCGCGCCAGTAGAACGAGCCGAGCGGCACGGTGGACGTGTTGGCGATGCCGGTCAGCGTGTACTTGATGCTCTGTCCGGGCATGACCTCCGCATAGCCGGTTTTCTTGATGGCAACGCCGGTAGCGATGCTTTCGTCCAGCACCTCAAAATTCACGATCTGCCCCTCATGCTCCAGATAGGCGTTGAATACGGTGGGGTTGATCGCGTAGTAGTTGGGCGCGGTGACTTCCTTGACCGTGTAGCGGGACAGGGGCAGCAGCTTCGACGCCGCGCGCCCGTTGCGGTCGGTCTTGATGGTGTCCACGATGTTGCCGGCCTTGTCGGTGATTTCAAAAACCGCGCCCTCCAGCAGCGTACCGGCAGGCAGGCCGTTGATTGGGTTGTCGTTCGCGGACTTCTTCACGATCTGGATCTGTCCGCGGATTGCCTTGTTGCGCCATGTGATTTCACTGGTCGAGCCATAGCGGACATAGACGGTTTTCAGCTCATTGTCCAGCACATAGCCGTCCGCCGCCTTGATCTCGCGCACATAATAGCGCCCGTCCGCGAGGCCGTCGTCCATATAGACGTAACCGTCCTGATCGCTGGTGTACTCCCCGATGGGGTTGCGGTTGCTGTCATAGAGCAGAAAGGTCGCGCCGTAGATACCTTTGCCGGTATCGGCGTCGATCTTGTGGAGCAGGATGCGGGAAGTCTTGCGGTTGGTGAGGGCAAGCGTCGCCGTCTGCCCGTCCTTGACCTCCACGCTCTGCGGGGTCGGGTCGAGCTGATAGCCGGACGCCGCTTTCAGCTCCGTCACGGTGTACCAGCCGCTGTCGAGGCCGGGGAGCCGGATCGTGCCGTTGCGGTCTGTGGCGTACTGTCCGACGATCTCGCCGTTCATTTTTCGCACTTCAAACTGTACGCCGGAGATCCGTGCGCCGGTTTCCTCGTCGCTCTTGGTGATGATAAGCCCGCCCACAGGCGTATTGTAAAATACAAGCGTCTGCGTATCTTCGGCATTGACGGTCACGGTCTGCGTCCGGCTATCGGGGTCGAGGATGTAACCGTCCGGGGCTTTTTCCTCGGTGACGACAACAGTTCCCGTGAGGCCGGATATGACGATTTCGCCGTTGCGGTTCGTGGTATAGACGCCGTTGCTGGAAATATGCCCGTTTGCGTTGTCCACAAAGCGCCCGTCCGCATAGCGCACGGAAAACTCCGCGCCGCTGATTGGCTTCTTCGTGGTGCTGTCCAGCTTGCGAATGACCAGCGCACCCGTCCGTTTGTTCCAGAAGGTAAGCTGCTGCACCTCTCCGGCCTTAATCAAAATATCCTGCGGCGTTCCGTCTAAAACGTAGCCCTCCGGCGTCTTGATCTCATAAGCGGTTACGGTAGTTCCCGGCTCCAGACCGTCCAGTACGATCTCGCCGGCCTTGTCGGTGTAGTAGACACCATCATCGGGGCCGACTGCCGCGCCGCTGCCGTCCACCACGCGGAACGCAACGCCGGAAAGCGGCTCATTCTCCGTTCCCGCAATGAATTTGCGGATAATGAGGGTCGTGGACGGCTCGTCGTAAAAGCTGACGGTCTGCGTGTCCGCTTCGTTCACGCGGACGGTCTGCGGCGCGGCGTCCAGCTTGTAATTGTCAGGGGCTTTCACCTCCGTCACGACGTAGGTGTCCGGGGTCAGCTTCGTCAGCACGATCTGCCCCTGCGCGTCGGTGGTATAGACGCCGTTGCTGCTCGTCAAGCCCTCGTTGCCGGGGACAAGCTCGCCGCTTGACGTGGTGATCTTAAACTGCGCGCCCGCCAGCGGCTCCTTTGTGATGCCGTCGTACTTCTGGACGATCAGCCCGCCCTTCGGGGCGTTGCGAAATTCCAGCGTGACCGTTTGCCCCGCCTTGATGTACGCGGCCTGCGGGGTATCGTCCAGCACATAGCCGTCCTTTGCAATCGTTTCCTTTGCGATCAGCGTCGTGCCGGGGGCGATGCCGTCAATGAGGATCGTGCCGGCGCTGTCGGTAGTAAAATAGCCGTTGCTGTTCCCGACCACTGCGCCGGTGCTGTCCGTAATGAAAAACTGCACGTCGGACAGCGGCGCGTGGTTGGCACTGTTGATCTTCTTAATCAGCAGGGAGCCTTTCGGCGCGTTGCCGAAATAGAGCTGCACGACGCTCTGCGGCTCTCCGCTGATATAGGCCGTCTGCGGCGCGGCGTCAATGACGTGTCCGCTGTCACTGGCCAGCTCCTCCACCACATACGTCCCAGCTTCGAGGCCGGTGACGGTGAAGCTGCCGTTGGCGCTGGTGAGATAAGTGCCGATGACCGTGCCGCCCGTACCGCTGGTGCCGGACAGGTACTTGACTTGGAACACGGCATTTTTGACCGCTTCGCCGGTCACGCTGTCGTACTTGAAAACAACGAGCGCGGAAAGGGGCGTGTTCTCAAAGGTGACGGTCTTGCCCTTGCCTGCGAGGATATAAAACTCCTGCGTGGCGGGGTCTTTGATGGCGTAGCCCGCGGGCGGCTCCAGCTCCGACACCTTGTACCAGCCGTCCTTTAATTCGCTGATGACGATTTGACCGTTTTCATCGGTATAGAAATCTCCGAGGTCGTTAATCTCGCCGCTGAAGGTCTGATTGCTGGCATAGGTGATGTGGAATTTTGCGGCTTTCAACGGGTCGCCGGTCACGCTGTCGATCTTGTTCACGGTCAGCGTGGGCTTGATGTGGTTTTCAAAAATCACCGTCCCCAGTTTGTTCGGCTCCAGCGTCACAAGCTGCGACGGCTGCTCCGCGGGCAGATAGCCGGTCGGGGGCGAAACCTCGGTGATCTGATAAACGCCGGGGTCAAGCTCCTTCAAGAAGATCTCGCCGTTGGCGTCAGTCTGTTCCGTGGTCAGCGTAGAGCCGTCCGCGCGGTTGATCTTGAATGTCGCGCCGGCAAGCAGAGCGCCGGTGTCCGCGTCTTTCTTGATGATTCGCAGATCCGGCTTCTTATCGTCGCACACAATAAGCTGCGAAGTGCGTCCGGGGAAAAGCTGGACGTGGTACTCGGTGCTGTTGACGATATAGCCTGTGGGCGCGTCGATTTCCTGCACCGAGTAGACGCCGGGGTCAAGGTTTTCAATCGTGATGCTGCCCTGCGTGTCGGTGATGCGGTCGAGATAATGGGAGCCGTCCTCGATCTTGGCAATGCGGAACGTCGCGCCGGACAGCAGCTTTTCCCGCAGCGCGTCATACTTCAAAACGGACAGCACGGGCTTTTTGGTGTCCGTGAACACGAAAGAGGCGTTTTCGCCCTCGTTGATCTTGATGGTGCGTTTGGCGTCGTCGATCAGATAGCCGTCCGGGGCGGCAAGCTCCTCCACGGTATAGGACGCGGGGGTGAGGCGGGACAGGTCGATTTCGCCGTTTGCGTCGGTGGTGTACTCATTAGAGAACGTGCCGCCGATCTCCGTAATACGGAAGCGGGCGTTGACCAGCGGCGTCATGCTCTGGCTGTCCAGCTTCGTCAAGTGGATGCCGGGTTTCAGATAGTTGAGGAAAACAAGGGTATAGTTCTGCTCTCCCGCCTCCAGCTTGACCTCCTGCGGGGTACTGTTGACAACATGGGTATCGGGGGCGGAGATTTCCTTGACAAAGTAGGTGCCGGGGGCAAGGTCATACAGGAACGCCTCGCCGTTGGCGTCGGTGGTGTACTCCCCGATCAGCGCCGTGTCGCGGTAGACGGCGAAGGTGGTATCGGGCAGCGGCTTCTTGGTCTGCGCGTCATATTTCACAATCCGCAGCATCGGCATGACCTTGTTTTCAATGGCGATGCGGGGGTCGTCGGTGGTGGCGGGGTCGTAGTTGTTCACATAGACGCTATGCTCCGTGCTGTCCAGCACATAGCCCGCGGGGGCAATCGTTTCCTTGACCGTATAATAGCCGGTCGTGACATCGGGAACATAGGCGAGGCCGTTCTGATTGGTGGTGACGGTTGTGACAAGCTGCCCGTTGCGGTAGACCTCAAAGGTCGCGTAGGGCAGGCTGTAGTTGTTGCCCGCGTCGCACTTATAGATGATAAGCGTGGGCTTTCGCACATTGTTAAAGGTCAAGGTCACGTCGCGCAGTCCGTCCCAGTTGACCGTCTGCGCCGTACTGTCCAGCTCATAGCCCTCCGGGGCCGCGACCTCATACACCTTATAGCTGCCGATGGGGAGCTGGTCGGCGTCGAGCTGGATCATACCCGCATGGTCGGTAGCTTTTGTGGTATAAAAGCTGCCGTCGATCTGCTCAAAGGCCATGACCGCGCCCATAAGCGAGTAGCCTGTCTGCTTGTCGATCTTTTTGACGGTGAGCTGCTTCGATACTGAGTCCTTGACGGTCACATAGTTGGTACGCGCCGCCTTGATATTCAGCGTGATGGGGTCAGCGACGCCATAGCCCGCGGGCGGCTTCATCTCGGTCAGCGTGTAGGTATAAAGCGGATTCAGCAAATCCCATGTCACCTTTCCGTCCGCGCCGCTGGTGCCGGTGCGGGTGGAGCCGTCGCTGCCGGCAAGGGTAAATTCTGCCCCGGCGAGGGGAATGCCGTTGCCGTCCACCTTCATCACTTCCAAATCGCCGGTTTCCGTGACAATGCCGCCCCATTTCAGCGCGGCGTCGGCGGTCAGCGTCCCTTTGCTGGGGTCAGCGATGATATAGCTCTGTTCGCTGCTGCTTTCGTTGTGGGCAAGGTAGATGTTATACTGCATAACATAAGAGCCGCAGTTGATCGTGATGTCGCCGCTGTTGGGGGCGGTGGATGCGGGGATGCAGAGCTTCGCCGCGCCGGAGTATTCAAAACCGTTGTCGTTGAGCGAGGTGGCCTTGTTCTCGGTGGGCAGCGTCCACGTTGCCGTCTCGCGGAATGTGCCGCGGGGCAGCTCCACATTGTTGAGGTCGGTAAAGATCGTTCCCGCAGGCGCGCCGTCCGCCCACACCTCGATGTTATATCCGTCGTAGTAGGTGGACGTGGCGCTGGCGAAGATGTATTTGTGGGTATAGTAGGACTTGCCGCCGATGACCTCGCGCTTGAAGCCGTATCTTTCATTGTCGGCTGCGTATTCCAGCGTCATATCGGCGGGAACGGAAACATTGCCGCCCAGCGTGTCCTCGTCCGTGCGGATATACATACCTGTCTGCGGCACGAACGTCCACGCGTTGGCGACGTTCAAAAGGAGCTGCACGGCACGGAACACGCGCGCCTGTTGCGTGTCGCCGGTGGGCTGGACGATCTGCTCACGACCTGCCGTGAACGGCGTCCCGTCAATGCCGAGCTGCCCCAGCGTCGCCCAAATCGCAAGCTGCGTTGCGTAGGCGTATTCTTCCTCGGTCAAGCCGCTGAGAATGGCATTTTGGCTGAGATAAAGACCGAGGAAGGTGTCAAGCGAGTGCTGCGGATAGCCGTTGGCGAACACGCCCGCCGTCTTGGGGCTGGCCGTATATTTGCCGTCAATGGGCAGCGTCCGGTTGGTGAAATGCAGCCCATGATTGACGCAGTACGCGGGGCCGGTCAAACCGTCGTTGGTCGTGTAAGTATAGCCCCAAGCGCCGAGGGAAGTCCCCGCTGTGGTTTTCAGATAGAAATGACCGGGGCCGAGGGTCATGTATGCGGTTTTGCTGCCGTCCTCGATGGTCGAGGCCGACGCGCCGACGCTCAAAAGGGAAACCGTCATCAAGAGGGCGAGGAAAAGGGACAGTGCCCTTTTCCCGTAGGTTGTAGCAGTTTTCATAGGTACTCCTTTCAAAAATGGGCATAGAAAAAGCACCGTCCATAATTGAACGGTGCTTCATGCCTTTGGTTGATTTACTTGGTGGAGCCGGGGACAAGTAGCTCCTTTGCGAAGCGGGTGAGCCACGGCTCGGCCTGCTCAAAGATGTTGCCCTGCATATCGGCGGCGTCATGGAGAAGCGTCGCGCTCCCCCGGTCGGTATAGCCGATGTCAAAGGACGTGAGATCGACGCTGTACCATCTGCCGCCGACATAGACCTCATTCCATTGATGGACAGCGCTATGCACGAACACACACGGAATATCAGCGAGATCGCAGAGGAATTGCAGACCGTGGGCGTAGCTCATGCAGTTGCCCTTTTTGGAGCTGTCAGACGCAAACACGACGCGCGGCGTTGCCGTGGAGCCTGCGTCATATTCCAGCCGGTCGCAGATATAACAGGCGATGGCGTAGAGCTTGTCGCTATCGCTTTTCCCGGCAAGACCGTCGAGGAATTGCTGACAGGTCTTTGCCGCGTCCGCATAGGAGCTGGAATACTTTGTCTGGAAGTAGGTCGTGCCGTCCGCTTTGCCTTTGAGGTCATAGCCCGGATAGCTGCCGATGGCGGCGGTAGCGTTCATCATGACCGTGCGAGTTTCCGCACTCATGGAGACGGGGGCGCTGTCGCCGCCGTTCACGATGCACTCCCGCAGCGCGTCATAGGCCGCTGCCGTGTAGATACTGTCAAACACGGCGGGGGTCGCCTGCTCATGGTATGCGGTCGGGGGCGTCTGCTCCGGCACGGTAGGGGTTGCTGTGTCTTCGCTCATTTTCGGCGCTGCGTTTGCCGGGGCTTCTCCCGTGTAGGGCGCGCCGCTCTGGATTTGCACCACGCCGTCCCAATAGACGTTGAAGCCTACGGCCTGCCCCACATCACGCAGCTTCACATAGTTGGAGCCGTCGATCAGATAGGCTTCCAGCTCGATGCGCTGCCCGTCCACATAGACAGTGTTTGCGCTCCGCTCCGCCAGAATACCCGCGGCGTAGGCGATGCCGCCGCCCGACACCATCGCGCCGAGCATAAAGCAGACAATACCATAAAACATCGTTCCCTTTTTCATGTTCGCTGCCTCCTTTTTTCTTTCTGAGAATAGCATACAGAAAAGGGAAATCTTTGTCAAAAAATTACGCGGTCGCTTTTGCCTGTACGCACCATCTGTACGATGGCTGATCCATAACGCAGGTGACAAGCGTGATGATGTTCTCCGCGCTGTCATTCAGCACCGAGAGATCGTCCACGGGGATTTTAGCGACGGAGTACACCTCATAGCTGCGAGTGCCGAGCTTTGTTGTGTAGGTGACCTTATCGCCTACGTTCAGCGTGTGGATTTTGCCGAAGTGGTTGTTGACACCTCGGTTATGCGCCGCAATCGCCACGTTGCCGTCCCATACGCTGGTGTCGGTGAAATGCCCTGCGCCTTTGGCGAGTGTCGCGTTATCCGTGCCTTGGTAGACCTTGACGGTCAGCCCGATGGCGGGAATGGATAGCGTTCCGAGGTGTCCGCCGCTGTAATAGAGGTCGGACGTGACCGACGTATAGCCCGCTGCCGCATAGCTGCCGGTCACGCCGTTCGTGGTCGTGACCGTAAACGGATTGGACGGCGTGGCCAGCGTAGACGGTGGCATGACCGTGACGCCGGTGGAGGTGTTGGCCGCCGCGCCGGTGGTTTGCGCGGTCTGATTGACAAGATTGGGCGTCAGCAGCTCTCCCGCGTTCAGCGTGTATGACGTAGGCGAACCGAAACGCGGGGGAATGATCGCGGCGGTCTTACTGCGGTCAATGTTCGTATCGTCGCGGACGGCGACATAGACCGTGTGATCTGACGTCGGCTCTCCAAACGTCCCGGAGTCCGGGCCGGTGAAGTCGTAGTCCAGCGCCGAAGCGGGAACGCATAAGGCCGTCAGCATAAGGCAGACGGTCAGCAGCGAAGAAAGATACTTTTTCATCACTCATAACCTCTTTTCTTATTGATGTAGTGCTTATAGCCCTTGCGCCCGAAGTAGCCGGCAGCGCCCAGCGCGGCGACGCCCACGGGGATCAGCAGCAGGCGCGCGTTAAAGGACGATGCAGGGGCTTCTCCCGCAGCCTTTGTGACTTCCTCCCCGGCCTCGTCAAGCGGCTCCGCACTCTGGCGGGGCTGCTCGGTCTGCGGCGCGTCGGTGCTGGAGAAGACGGCGGTATATATAATGGTATCGCAGCTCGTCTTGCTGACCTCGCCCTTGTAGTCCACCGTCACCGTGTAGCCGGTGGCGTTGCGGCTGGTCGCCGTGCCGGTATAGGTGGCGACGGCGGTATAGCGCACGGCAAGGGGGTCGCCGTCCACATAGTCTGTGCCGGCGTCCTGCCAGTCCACATCTGCAAGGGTGAGCGTCCGTCCGCTGTCCTCTATGCTCTTGGGCAGCAGCGAAATGTCAGCGTCGGACAGATTGGGATAGGTGCGCTTGGCGCTCACCGTCCAACTGCTCGTCTTGTAGCCGGCAACCTCCACGTTGATCGTGGTGTAGTCGGGCTTCAAAAGGCCGTTGTACCCGTCCTCGGTCACGACCTCCAGCTCCGGCTCCAACACCTTGATGATCTCGCCCACGTCCTTTGTTGCGCTCTCCAGCGTGATGACCTCGGCGTAGTCCTTGACGTCGGTTTCGCTCATGTCGGTTTTGAGAACGTCCAAAAGCGTGTAGTGCCGCCCCTCACGGTCGAAGTCCTCCGTGGGGATGGCAGCGGGATCGTCGCGCACGGTCAGATAGTAGACCTTTTCCAGACGCGCGACGCCGTTTTCCTCGCTGGCTCGGACTTCCGCGGGGTAGACGGTGGGGGACGGCGGGATAACCGCCGCCTCCGTGATGGCCTCCGTCTGCTGCTCCTCTGCGGAAGCCGCCGCAAACGTGGGGGCGCTCATACACACGAGCATGAGCGCCGCGCCGAGTATGCCGATGATGCGTTTTTTCATGTTGTACGCCCTCCTTATCTTGCCGGCTGGTTGTACGCCCGCTTCTGCTCCTGCTGCGGCGTGATCTCATTCTGCACCGCGCCCTGCATCTCGCGGAAAATGCCCTGGATGCTGTCGAGGATGCCGCGGGCGTCCTGCGGCTCCATACCCTCATAAAGAATGCCGAGCTTGGTGGCGTCGGGCTTCTTGCACGACACGCCGAAGCTGCGGCAGAGCATATAGCTGGCGCTGATGGCGTCCAGCTCCGTTTCCTCGCGGGTATAGCCGGTGTACTTCCCGTGGTCGTGGACTTTCGCCCGGAAGATCTCGCGGGCGAGAGCGGCGAAGGTCTGGCTGTCGGTCAGCACCTCCGACACGTCGATGATCTGACGCTGCGGGTCATAGAAAGCATCAAAAGCGCCGTCCTTGAACGGGCTGACGCTGACCGGGTTGACCTTGACGGGGGACTTGTAGAGCAGCGCGCGGAGCGCGAGCTGCATCTGCGGCGTGTTGTCCGCAAGGACGGTCTTACTCACCGTGCGATTACCCGTGGTCTGCGTGATGTCAAAGACGCGCCCAACCTTATAGCCGCGGTGCGTCCTGCCGTTCTTGATGTAGTTCTCGGACACGCGGACTTTGATGCCCGTTTCGCCGCCGATGACGCTGCGTCCCTGTGCGTTCCAGCCCTTGACGCTGTTGAACACCGTGACTTCGGGGTACTGCTGCATCGCCAGCAGCACATTGGACACGCTGAAGCCGGGGTTGTCGGCCTGCACGTCCAGATAGTGCAGATACGCCTCCGGCTCCTGCGTGATGTTGCCGATGGCGGTGTCGGTCATTTCGCTGAGTTCCTCGCGCTCGGCGGTCTTGCGCGCCTTGAATTCCTCGGTCTGCTTCGTCTGCTCCGCGATCAGACTGCCAATATTGGACATAATGAAATCCTCCTTATCGTTCGGGTGTGTTTTTTTGAACGGCCACTTTGACCGCTTCCTGTGCGGGGGCGGCTTTCTCCGCGGCCTCCGCTGCCGCTTTGTAAGCGGCAAGCCTGCCCTTGACGGACGGGCGCTCGTCAGCTCTCACCGAAGTCTGCTCCGTAGACGCTTTCGCACCAGTCCCGCGCTCCTTGGAGCTGCTCACGGACGGAGCGCGGGCGTCGGCTTTTTTTGCGGCATCGTCCTCCTTGACCGGCGCAGGATAGCCCATGCGCTCAAAAATGCGGTTGAGCTGCTTGGCGTCCTTTGCCTTTGCCATGATCTCCACGGTGCCGGTGTTCTCCATCTTGTTAATGATGGGGCAGTACAGAACGCCGTAGCTCTTGGCCTCCATGCGAAAGCCGTCCAAATCCTCCTTTTTCACGGAGAAGATGGTCAGCTCGTCGCCGTCTTGAATGAGCCGCTTCAAGGTTGTCTTGCCGGCGAGCTTTTGGTTGTCGTTGGCAAGGGCAATCAAAAGGGCGGCGAGGTTCTTCGCGCCCAGCCCTGCCAGCTTGACTACGCTCTCGGTGATCTGGATGCCCTCGCGCACCATCAGGTCAGCGGTTTCGCCGTTGGTACTCATGCTGTCGTTCCTCCTTTCTCACATTTTCATTGTGTTCTTCACGCACTTGCCGGAGCTGCTCGGACACCTGCGGTATATCGGCTTGTATCCGGCGGCATAGGGCAAGCTCCCGGCGTTTTTGCCGCAAGGCGGCGGTATGCCGGTCGATCTCCGCGGAAATCTGCTCTTGTGCTTCTTCATCGGATGCCTCCTTTCGTTGTTGATAAAGTGGTTTGCGCTCATCGGTCAGCGCCGCGATCTCTCCCTCCAGCACCGCGATCCGCTGCTCCAGCTCGCCCGTGGTCGTAATGTCCTGCTCCAACAGGTACTTGAATTGCGCTTGATAGCGTTCAAACTTTGCCGCCTCCTGTCGCAGCGGGAACGGGGCGCGGTAGGGCTGCTTGCGCCGCCTTGTGCGCCGCAGCAGGTAGAGGTATCGGAGATAGAGCGCGTGGAAGCCTTTGATTTTAGGCTGATGGGCATAAAAAAAGAGTCCCCGCACTCTGTAACGCTTCACGCGCTTTTTCGGCGTGTGGAGTGCGGGGACATAGTAAAGGTTGTTCTGGCGCTGCTGGGCGAGCCGCTGCTTGATGCTCTCCTCGGTATACTCGTCACCGAGGCTTGCCAAACGGATCGCCCGCTTTGCCCCTTTGGGCTGGACGGTCGTGTACTTGCGGTGCGGGCCACGTCGGTGGACGGTGTAGCCCTTGCGTTCCAGCAGCATGAAAAAGGTGTCGAGCGTGTACGCCTCGGCAATGATGGCGTCCATGTCGGCACGGATCATGCCGCGGATCGTGGGCTTGCCGTCCTGCTCGGCTTTCCATTCGCCGTAGTGCTTGCCCTTGCCCTGCGGAGTGATAACGGACAAATCATTCTCCCGGCACAGTTCGTCCGACGTGGCGCGGACTTCGTTGTAATAGCTCTCCGGGCTGGAATGATATTTATGCCCGTCCACAAAGGACACGGAGTTGACGACGATGTGGTTATGCGGATGGGCTTTGTCGAGATGCGTCCCGATGACCACCTCAAACTGATCCCCGAACATACGCCGCGCAAATTCCACGCCGATCTTGTGTGCCTGTTCCGGCGTGACCTCTCCCGGCGCAAAGGACTGAATGAAGTGATAGCCGAGAACGCCGTCCATCTTTTTGAATTTGCGCTTGGTGGCGCGCATGGTGTCAAAGGCGGTTTCGGCGCTGGCGCAGTTCAATACGTCTACAAACCGTACCTGTTCAGTTTTCTCCGGGTTGACGGCGTAGGCAATGCCTGCGTCCAGCTCGGTCTTTTCTCCGTTGACCGCATATTTCACGCGGTCGTCCAGCCTGCGGCGAATGGCAAAGACTTTCGTGTAGGCCATGCTAAAGCTGCTCCATCATCTGCCAGATTTCCCGCTGTGCGGACGCTACAGTGTCAATGTCCTGTTGGCTGGCAAAGCCGCGGGCGTTGACGGTGCGGGCGATCTGATTGATGTTATTGCCGATAGCGGCAAGCTGGCGGCGTATCTCGGCGTACTCATTGGGCGGACGCGGACGCATTTTCTCGTCGGCAATCAAGCCGCGGAGAAACTGCTCCATCGGAAAGCCGGAGAGCGCGGCCTGCTGCTTCAAATGCTCATGCTCCTGCTCGTTCAAACGGAGCGATATTTTGATGGGACGTTTTCTCAAATGGGCTTCCTCCTTTCAGTGCGGCACGGGGGTTTTAGGGGGGCTTGCCCACCTAACAAGCGCATTTGGACGGCCAAATGCTATGCTTGCGACTGCAACGCAGCCGAAGGCTGCGCTGCAATCCACCACCGTCCGAAAAAGAAATCATCGCGCGTCGCCGCCGCGCGTTTTCACACGTCCGGCGATGCCCTTTGTCAGTTGCAGCAGCTCGTTGTAGTCCTTGCCGCGCCGGGGCGGGTTGTCCACCACCTCGTATGCGTCCAGCCGCGAACGGATTGCCCGCGCAGCGATGCGCCCCGGCTCGTCGTCGTCCAGACAGAGAATGATCTTCTGGATTTGTCGGTTGTCCGCAAGGTACTGTCCGAGGGCAAGCGGGAATTTCATCTCGCCGCCGTGCTTGGGCTGGTAGACGCCGGCAAGGGACAGACAGTTGGCCTTGCGCCAGTCGCGCCCCTGCATTTTCAGCAGCGTGAGATAGGAGAGCGCGTCGATGGCGCACTCAAAGACGCAGAGGGCGCTGTTGCCGCCCGCCTTGATCGGCACGGCGAACGAAAACCGCTTGTCGCTGCCTGGAACATCGCCCACGAAGGTCGATTGCGAGAGCGTTCCGCGCAGCGCGCCGTAGCGCGGCGTGTCGCCCTCAAAGCCGACAAAGACGCAGTTGTGATGCACGGCGTCCTCGTAGAGCTGTCCGCTCTTGATGCAATGGTTGATAATCTCCGGGTCGATGCCGCGACTTCGCAGGTATGAAAAAACACGCCGGTTGTCGGCGTGTTTCGGCGGCAGTTCAAAAGCGGGGGGCGGCTGCGGCATTTGCGCGTAAGCCGGGGCGCTGCTGCGAGGCGCGCCCGCGATGGCGTTGATGGCATCGGGCAAGGTCATGTTGCAGACCTTGATCAGATAGTCCAGCGCAGTCTTACCGCCTATCCCGCGCGACCACCAGCACCACATACCGTTGGAGATTTTCAGCGAGTCATGGGTGCGGGTGGAGTAGACGTTGCCGCCGACGTGGACAAGCTCATTCGGCTCGCAGCGTTGCAGGTAGGTCAGCAGGTCAACCTCGCGGGCGCGGGCGATTTCTTCTTTTGCGTAGTATGGCATAGTGCGACCTCAAAGCTGCGGGGGAACGGATTTTAACAGTTGCTTCCGCCGTAACTGCCTTTTTTCCTGCGTGACTTTTGACAGTTCATCATCAGCAATCTGCGAAAGAATTCCGAGAAAGAAGCGGCGCTGCTCCTTTGTGCCGTCTATTCTCAAGGAAATTTCGCTGCTAAGCGCCGGCACTGAGAGCAGGGCCTTGATTTGCCTGTTTGACAGCGTGTTCCACTGGCTACAGGTTTTCAACGCTTCGTTGCGATAAACCATTTCATAGGCTTTTGACAAACTCAGCTTTGCGGGTGCAGCATTGAGGTCATGACAATATGCTTTGGTTAAGTTTTCTGTGAGCTGTACAATTAAAGTTTCTCTGGCACTCATATCCCTCTCTCCTCCTATCTCGCCAGCCCAGCGCGGAGGCGGTGGGCGTAGTTGGCGGCGCTAAAACGCCTCATGTACTCATTTTCGCTGGGACTTGGGCTGTCGAGGTCGATGCCGTCAAGGTATTTGCTGTTGGGGACGTCCAGCACTTCCTCCGCGGGAATGAACCGCACTCTCCCTCGGCAACTCAAATGCCCGCCGAAGGTTCCAGCGACCGTGTGAAAGCCGCGGTCGCCGCATACCCATAACAGCTTTGCGCCCGCGGGCAGCTCCCCGATGGGCTGTTTCAGCACCACCACCGACCGCGGCTCCGCGCCGGCGACGTTGTAATAGCCCTCCTGCTCGGCGCGTTCATAGGCGCGGATCAGCTTCTTGAAATTGAATTGGGGCTGCACATACACTAAACTCTCTTGGTATCCCATAGCGTTCAAAACCTCCTTTACCGTTCGATACCACGATCTTTCTTTTGCGGCTGGTTGCGCTCGGCGTCCTCCTCGCTGATCTCGCCGTCGTCCAGCACCTCGTTGTCCTTTTTGTCCATATCCAGCAGGATGTTCAGCTCGTCCAGCCGCGCGGATTTGGTTTTCAGTTCCTCCTCCTGCGGGAATGGGCGCGCTACCTGCTCTTTAGCACTATCAAGCTGCACTTTTACGTTTTCAAGCTGTTCGACGCAAGCGGTTCGCCGTTCCTCCAACACGGAAAGCAGGTTGTCAAGACGCTGGATATTGCCGTAGATGTCCGTGCCGAGAGAAACGGCGTAGTGCATTTCACCTTTGAGCGTGATACGGTATTCACGGGCAAGACTGTCAAAGCTCACCACCATATCAAAGCCCCGGTACTGTCCGAGAGGGACAGGATCGGGGCTGGTCATATTGTGGCAGACTTCCAAAATCGCGGAGCCTGCCGCTTTTTTCTCGGTGTAGGTCTTGCCCTCAATCACCATCGGGGAAAAGCCGTCGTCGTTGGGGTGGGTGTTCTCGGCAACGCGGGCCATATCCGCCGTGTAGCCCTCAATGCGCTGCTCCAGTGCGCTGATCTGCTGCGGGAAGCTCTTGACGATCTGATCCTCCAGCGCGTACTTTTGGCTCAAATAGCTGGATTTCAGCAGTTTGAGCCGCTGCACGTCAATGTCCAAGTCCATCTTTTCCTTGATATGCGGGTTGCCGGTGCAGAGCGCCTTGATCTCGGCGTAGGAAAGCGCCGTTTCGTCGATGTCCTCGGCGGAGCGGACGGGCGATTTGCTCGTCATGATCTGCCCGATAAACTTCTGCTTGCCCTCGACCAACTGATAGAGATAGCTGTCAAAGGTGTTTTCGGTGACGTAGGTGGTGATCTCCACCTCGTCGTTTTCGTTGCCCTGCCGGATAATGCGCCCCTCGCGCTGCTGCAAGTCTGCCGGTCGCCACGGACAATCCAAATGATAGAGGGCGATCAGCTTGCGCTGCGCGTTGGTGCCGGCTCCCATCTTCTGCGTGGAGCCGATCAGAACGCGGATCTGTCCGCTACGGACTTTGCCGAACAGCTCCTTTTTCTGCGCCTCGCTCTTGGCGTTATGGATGTACGCGATTTCCTCCGCGGGGATGCCCTTTGTGATCAACTTGTCCCGCAGGTCGTCGTAGACGTTAAACTGCCCGTCGCCGTGGGGCGTGGAGAGGTCGCAGAAAATCATCTGCGCCGAACGCTGCTCTGCGGTGCGCTGCCATGTGTCGAACACATCGGCGGCGCAGGCGGCGACCTTGCCGGTGTCGCTGTCGGGCAGCAGCTCCGACATGAGGCGCTGGTCGAGCGCCAGCTTGCGCCCGTCGTTTGTGATTTTGAGCATATTATCGACTTCGGGCGCGACTTCCCGGTTTCTCACCTTTTCGGCGCGTTCGGAAAGTCCCGCGACCATCTCCTTTTGATGCTCGGACGGTTTCAGCACGACGTTGTGATAGTTGGCTTTCGGCACGGGGAGTTTGAGCATATCCGCCGTCTGAATGTCCGCGACCTCCTTGAACATCGACATCAGCTCCGGCAGGTTGTAGAACTTGGCAAAGCGCGTCTTGGCGCGGTAGCCGCTGCCCTCCGGGGCAAGCTCAATGGCGGTCACGGTTTCCCCAAATGTGGACGCCCAACTGTCGAAGTGCAGCAGCCCTTTCCGGGCGAGCGTACCGTATTGGAGATACTTCTGCATAGTGTAAAGCTCGACCATGCTGTTGCTGATCGGCGTCCCCGTAGCGAACACGACGCCGCGCCCGCCCGTCAGCTCGTCGAGGTAGCGGCATTTCATGTAGAGGTCGCTGGACTTCTGCGCCTCGGTCTGGCTGATGCCGCCCACGTTCCGCATTTTGGAAAACGCCGCCAAATTCTTGTAATAATGCGCCTCGTCCACAAAGAGCCTATCGACGCCCAGCTCCTCAAACGTGACCACATCATCTTTCCGGCTGGTGTCGTTCAGCTTGTCGAGCTTCAACTGAATGGACTTCTTCGTGCGCTCCATCTGCTTGATGGAAAACCGTTCGCCGTGGTTCTCTTTCAGCTCCGCGATGCCCGCCATGATCTCGTCCATCTGCTGTTCCAGCAGGGCGCGCTGCCGCTCCGCGGACATGGGTATCTTCTCAAACTGACTATGCCCGATGATGATGGCGTCGTAGTCGCCGGTGGCAATGCGCCCGCAGAAACGCTTGCGGTTTTTCGTTTCAAAGTCCTTTTTCGTGGCGACAAGGATATTGGCGCTTGGATAGAGCTGCAAATACTCCGCCGCCCATTGCTCCGTCAAGTGGTTGGGAACGACAAACAGGGACTTTTGGCAAAGGCCGAGGCGCTTGCTTTCCTGCGCCGCGGCGACCATTTCAAAGGTCTTGCCCGCGCCGACGACGTGGGCGAGAAGCGTGTTGCCGCCGTAGAGGATATGCGCGATGGCGTTGACTTGGTGCGGGCGCAGCGTGATCTCCGGGTTGATGCCCACAAAGTTGAGGTGGCTTCCGTCGTACTCGCGGGGGCGGGTGGCGTTGAATTTCTCGTTATAGAGCTTGCAAAGGCGCTCGCGGCGGGGCTGGTCTGCCCATATCCATTCTTGAAACGCCTGCTTGATCAGCTCTTGCTTGCCCTGCGCGATGGCAGTTTCTTTCTTGTTGAGGACGGGGGTGCGCTTGCCGTCCGGCTCGATCACATAGTCAAAGATGCGGACGGTGCGCAGGTTCAGCGTTTCCTCGACGATCTTATAGCCGTTGATGCGGGTCGTACCGTAGGTACTGAGCGCCTTGACGTTGCCCCGGTCATAGTTCTTGTTCTCCACGTTCCAGTCGCCGGTGTACTGCGAGTAATGCACCTTGATTTTCCATTGGGCGTAGCGCGGGGTGCTGAACAGCTCGTAGATAAACTGCTCCACCACGTCGGTCGGGAGCCACGTCGCGCCGAGCCGCACGGAGATCTCCGCCGCAGTCAAATCGGCGGGCTGCACGGCTTCCAGCGCCTGCACGTTAGGCGCGTAATCGTCGGGGTACAGCTCCGCGCTGCGCTTCGCCCATTGGAGCTTTTCGCGCACGTTGCCGGACAGGTATTCGTCGGCGGTCAGGTACTTGGGGTTGGCGCTGTCCTCGCCGGTGTGCATGGGATTCAGGAAAATGACGCCTTTGAGGTCGGAGAATATCTCTTCCTCGCTCTTGCCGGTCAGCTCCGACATATACTCCATGTCGATCCGTGCTTTCTCGGCAAGGGAGAGGGCGAGCGCCTCGGACGCGGTATCGACGCTGGTGACGACCACGCGCTGCTTAATGGTGCGCTTGGAGAACATATCGGCCTTGCGGACGAAGTTGCCCTCGTCGTCCATGACCTCCAGCGAGGACAAGAGGAAATAGGCGCTGTCCGAGTTGAAGGCGCTGTTGTTGGCGCGTGAGTTGATACGCCCGTAGTGCTTCACAAAGGCGTCATAGAGCCGGTTAAGGCGCTGCTGCTCCGCGGCGATCATGCTGTCGGGGTAGTCCTCGGTCTGGTACTCGATCAGCGTCCGCACACAATCCCGGATGCCGATTAAGCCTTTGATACGGCTTTCCGCTGTGGCGGACACGTCGGACGGCACCATGCGGCTATCCTGCCGATAGTAGACCTTGCCATCCACAATGGTATAGCTGAAATTCCGCACGGTGGGGTCAGCGGGGATGGAGCGATCTTCCTCGTCCTCCGCCAGTTCCTCGACCGCATACTCACCAATGTCGCCATTGATGTTCTGGATGGCCTCGGAAAGCAGCGTATCGAGGTCGCGGTCGTCATAGGGGAAACAGGCCGTTTCCGGCCCATAGGGGCCGCTGACCTCGCGCATTTCGCCCAGGATCATTTCGGGGTGGTCGATGAAATACTGATTCATCGTCAGCCCGTTCTCATCTTTGCCGAGATGTACCCAATCGGGCATGATGTCCATGAGCGTGTCGCGCTTCTGGAGAAAGATGATGTCCGACGTGACCTCCGTGCCGGCTGCGCCCTTGAAAGTGGTGTTGGGCAGGCGGATCGCGCCCAGCAGGTCGGCGCGCTGCGCGATGTATTTGCGGACGCCGATGCTCTCCTTATCCATCGTGCCTTTCGACGTGATGAAGGCGATGATGCCGCCCGGTCTGACCTTATCCAGCGTCCGGGCAAAGAAATAGTCGTGAATGAGGAAGTTGTGGCGGTCGTACCGCTTATCCGACACCTTGAAGCTGCCGAACGGCACGTTGCCGAGGGCGACGTCAAAGAAGCTGTCGGGGATGTCGGTTTTCTCATAGCCCTGCACGGCGATGGAGGACTGCTGATAGAGCTGCCGCGCGATGCGTCCGCTGATGCTGTCCAGCTCGATGCCGTAGATTTTGGAGTCCGCCAGCTTTTCGGGCTTCATGCCGAGGAAGTTGCCGACGCCGCAGGACGGCTCCAAGATGTTGCCGCTCTGAAAGCCCATGTTGTCCAGCGCCTTGTAGACGGCGCGGATGACGGTCGGGGGCGTGTAGAACGCCGTCAGCGTGGATTCGCGCGCCGCGGCGTATTCCTCGTCGGTCAAGAGGGCTTTCAGCTCGGCATAGTGGCTGTTGCGGTCGTCAAAGCAATCCGCAAGCCCACCCCAGCCGACGTACTGCGCGAGGACGGTCTGCTCCTCCGGCGTTGCCAGACGATCCTCGCCCTCAATTCGTTTGAGGGTACGGATGGCGGCGACGTTGCGCTCGTAGCGTTCGCTCGGCGTTCCGACGCCGAGTTGATCGTCGGTGATGCGGTGCTCATGGCGCTGCGCCGTGGGGATTTCCGGGTGCAGTGCGAAAGAGGATACCTTTTCACGCTTGCGCGGCGCAGGCGGCGCGAGCGTGGGCGCTTCTTCTTTTTCGGCGGGTACGGCGGGCAACGGCGCGTTGACCGGCTGCAAGCTGCCCTCCTCAAAGGCAAACACGTTTTGCCCGGTCTGTTCGGACAGCTCCGCCGCAAGCATGGCCTGCTGGAGCATTTCGTCGCTGCGGTCAACGGGCGCGGGGGCTGGGACGCTCGCGGCTGTTCTTGCCGCGTCAAGCTGTTCGTTGGTTAAGAAGACCAGCTCCGCAAAGTCAAGCTCCTCCAGTTCCGCGTCGATCATGTCCTCCAGACAATCGTACTCACGGCGATCCACCAGATTACCGTCCAGATAGCGGTCAATACGGCAGTTTATGAGGTCGGCGTAGGCTTGGAAGATGATTTCCTTGTCCCCAATCGTGGTATGCGCGATAGGCACTTTCGTTAAATCCTCATAGTCGCCGGCTGCGCCAAACTCACGCTCGCAGTATTCGTCGATCAGCTTCTTCGCGCGATCCAGCGATGTTTCCGCGCGCTCCTGCTCATAGTCTGCGATGATAAAGCTCCGCGGCGGCGAGGCAAGCCGTTCCACAAAGTCGGTTGGAATGGTGCGTCCCTCTTTATCGCGGTAGACGACAATGTTCATAGCAAGACCGTTGCGGCTATCGTCCTCGGCGTCGCGCACGAATTGCTGTTCGTCCGTGTATTCGCTGGTATATTCGATCTTGCCGTCTTTGTCGGGATAGTCAATACGACCGACCGGGCGAGAGGCAATCGGCGCGTCTTTATGATAGGACGTCAGGGGATAAGTCCCTCCGGCGTCATCCACAACGAAAACGTCATGCCCGCGCTCCAGCAGTATATTGAGCGGTGTTTGCCCCGATTTCACGGGAATGCCGCACATCGGTACACGCTCTTTCAGCCCTACGTTTCGAGTGGTCAGGGTAATGTCCAGCGCCTCCGCTGCGATGTGGGCGTCCTCGCCCAGCACCTCATAGAAGTCACCGACCTGATAAAGCACGATTGCGCTGCTATGCTCGGCTTTGACGCTGCTATACGCCTGCCAAAGATCACCTCCGGGTGCTTTCTGCTCCCTCGCGGGGCTTGGCGGAGCCAAAACAGATGTGTCCTTCGCCGCAACGTCGCGGATCTGTGCCTTGACACTCTCCGGCATATCCACATCATAGAACACGACGCTTCGGTCGCTGTTGATTTGGGCAACCGTCTTGTAGTCACCGTTTTCTTCCTCCAGCCGATTCCAGACCGCAAAACCGTTGCCCATAGCGCCATAGCCCAAATCATACTTCTTGGCGGCATCCTCCGGGGCCGCGGCGACGGGCGCACCCTGCTCCTCCACAACGACAAGCAGGTGGTCGTTCTGCGGGTTTTCTGCAATCTTGCGGTCAAACTCCTCGCGGGGCATGGTTTTGTTGAACAAGGGATACTCCACGTCATAGAGCCGGACTTCCTGCTCGTCATAAGCCAGCAGCTCATATTCCTCTGTTCCGAGATATACCGTGTCACCGAGGGAAAAGCGGTATTCTTTCTTCGGCGGGGGCGGTGGGTTCAGTTCCTCATACGTCGGCTCCAGCGGTTTTGCGAGGTCGCCGTCCAATGCGGTCAGCATGGCCTCGCAGCGTTCCGTGAAGGGCGTCTTTTCCGCGATGATGGTCTGCATAGCCTGCCGCATCATGGGAAGTATGAAATCGCCTTCGGCTGTGCGGGCGTGCATCTTTTTCTCGCCCGCTGAAAAGGCGCTGGTGCAGGAAACGAGTTGCCACCGATCAACGAGCTTGCTCTGCTCGCCAATGCCCTCGATAAACTTCATATATTCGTCGATGATGGCGTCAAACTCTTTGGAAACGGCTCGCCGCGCCGCCCGCGCTTCTTCCTCGCGCCGGTATTCCGGGTACGCCTCCTTGTCCGCGCGGCTGAAATAGCGGTCGGCGGCAATCAGCTCACCGATGCGCTTCTCCACACGTTTCCATGACAGGACGATCTCGCCTTTGTCCTCGCCGTAGTGGTTGGAGATGGTGATGCCCTTGCTGCCGTGATCCTCCCAATAGCCGCTGCCGGGGATGGCATCGGAATGTCCGCCCTCGCCATAGGTGCTTTTCAGATACTTGATATTGTCCGCTGCGGGGTTCTTTTGCTGGAAATACTCATAGATGCGGAATTTCTGATACCTGCCGATGGCGGTGAGGATGTAATCGACCGCCTCCTGCGGCAAGGCAAAGGCGTTGTCCTTGTCCGCTGCCGCCTCCGCGATCAGCGTCAACTGCTCATGCGTTGCCGGGGCGAGCTTTTCGCCGGGGTCAAGCCATTGGTCGAGGAGCATCATGCCGTAGATGCTATCTGCCACCTGCGTCCAGCGCATGAAGTCCTCCCTTTCGCGGGTGAGGTAATCGCCGCGCCAGAGGTTCAAAACGTCCGCGTAGGCGCGATAGCCGGCGCGTTGGTCGTTGCTTAGGATTTTCTCAACAAAGGTATTGTCAAAGAACGAGCGAATGAAATTGCCGCGTTCCTCGCTGTCCTCATGGACGGCAAAGAATGCGGCAATCTCTGCTCTATGATCTTTTAGTGCGTCGCTGGTGCGGAGCAGCTCGTTTTTCTCCGCGTCGTGGTAGTAATAGGGTATTTCAGACGGTGTGCCGAAATCGTGATGGCTCAGTTGTAGATCAGTTGCCTCGTAGCGATCTCCTCCGCCCTCTGCCGGATGTTGTTCATGCGCTGTACCCACAACATCTGATCCGTCGCCTTCATGCTCTCCGTCACGCCCTCCGAGCGCGCCATCTGCGCCGTCAGCGAGGATACCATCTCCGTCGCCTGCCGGTCGATTTCCACCAAATGCGCCGTCAGCTTCCCGGACAGCAGCAGGCGGTTGTACGTCGCCGGCTTGCTCTGCTTGAGGTACTTCTTGTGCATCAGACCGTACTTGCCCAGCGGCATCTCCTCCGTCTGCTCCGGGAGTGTCAGGTCGGGATACTGATACTCGCCCTTCGTCGTGTACGTCAGCGTTTGTGTCATAGTCGCCTACCTCCTTTTCTTTCTCGGCGGGTTGTTGTTTTGCTTCCTTGCTTGCAGAATAACCGCTTTGCTCGCGGTTTGCAAATTTTTGACGGTTGATGCCGTTGATGGTGCGCTCGATCTCCAGCAGCAGCATACGGGAAACATCACTGGTCGCCGTGCCGAGGACGGTCATGGTATCGAACGTGTTGAACTCATAAAGCCCGTCGAAGTCCTCTGCCTCCAAAAACTGCGCGGCGTCGATGCCGCAACGGGTCAAAACCGTGAACGCGACGCTGTTTGCCAAAAGCCTGCGGAAGCGGGTTTCCAGATTGAGGTCGTCCAGCTCCTCCAAAAAGCTGTCTGTTCGGACGTTCCGCAGCTCGTCAAGGTAATCCGCGAGGTTATCCTGCGCGGCAATGCGACTGACGGCGATGATATGGTCGGCAAAGGACGCGGCCTCGTCGGGACTGCCAAAAGCGTTTGCCAGCGCCTCCACCGTGGCGTCTTGAAATTGCGGCTCCATGCGCCAGAGGCGCGGCGTGAGTGCGCGGTAGTTGCCGGGGTGGGTGTCGGACACGTCAAAAACGTATTTGAGATGCGGACGCTCGCCGCTGTCGTCAATCAGCGCGATGCCTTTTGCGCCGCGGTTTACCCAGCGTCCCATGCGCTCGTTCCATAACTCGATGGGCGCGCAGGCCGTAGCGTCGGGGCGCTGTCCGTAGATCAAAAGTTGCTCCGGGAACGGGTATTTGTAGACGCGGGCGGCGGTCAGCAGATAGCTCTGCCAGACGCCGCGCTGTTCAGCGAGGTCTACGGTCAGCTTTTGTGCGTAGTCAATGATGGTTTGCAGCTTGCTTGGCACATTTTCACCTCCTCATCGTTCCGGCTCGCTCCGCTTCTTCTTGGGCGAGCGTCCTGTCCTCTGCGGCTGCTTGGCCTGCAACAGCTCGTCCACCGGCTCAAATCCGACGCTATCCACATAGTAGGCGTGTTTCTCGCCAGCGCGGGTGACGACCACGATGTCGCTCACCGACATGGAGCGCATTTTGCGTCCAAACGGGCGTATATCGCGGTTATGCTCCATGAAAATATCGTCCAATCGGCTTTTCTCCGGGAGCATACCGGCATAAGCGCGGCGATAGTCGGTCAGCTTGATTTTCCCCTTTGCGCGGTCATAGGACTCAAACAGGTACTCCGCCGTCTTTAGGTCGCTGATCTGATAAATCTCGTAGATGCCGTATTTTTCTGTCCCGTTCGGGTGTTCCGGCTGGTAGACAGTACCGCTTTCGTGCATACGCTCCGCAAACTCGCAGATATGATAGACGCCATTTCCGACCTTGACGTGATAATCGTCGATGTAGGTGCAGGGCAGCACCTTCTTGGTTCTGTCGATGTAGGTCAAAACGACGTTGCCGCCGTCCGGCACCGTAAAAAGCTCGTTGTAGTGAGGATCAATAAAGCGGCAATCCCGCTTGCCGTCCTCGTTGGGGAACGCCACCACGCCCATGATGTTGACCGGCTCCTTCATCTTGCTTCACCTCGCTCCTGTTTTTTGGCGGCGCGGGCTTTTTCATGCTCCGCGACCTTTTGCTTTGCCCAGTCGGGCAGCTTGTCCATGTCCGCGATGCCCAGCACGTCGCCTATGTTCCAGCGGCATTCCTCGCCGGAGTACAGCTCGCGGAAATACACCGCGCGCCCGCCAGCGTTCGGTGTGCAGCCAAAGCCGCCTGTTGCATAGCCGAGCTGACAGTCCGCCGTGCGGTACTCCGGGGAAAGACTTGACGGTCGGAGAATAATCAGCTTACCGGCAAGGTTCTCGCCCTCGCCGCGCTTGCGGCAATGCTCCGCACCGAGCGTTTCCAGCGGAACGCCACGCTCTGTGCGGAATTGCTTGACCTTTACCATCTGTTCCTGCAAGCGTTCGGAGAACAGCTTGACGATTTCCATGTAATCGTCGCTTGCCATAGCTTTTGTGAAATATTCGCCCATAAAGTTTGATTCCTTGTAGCAGGTCATATACTTGCCGTCCTGATCGTCGGGATTGTAGCCAATCAACATGACCTTGCCGCCGAGCCGGAGCGATTGGATCACCTCATAATCGCCGGCCATTTCCTTTTGCTGTCTGCTCATGTGTTACCTCTCTTTGTTGTTTTCCCTGTGCGGCGCAACACGGCGCACGGAAATCTCATACTCATACTGGTTTCTTGCGCGCTCACAAAAGTCCAGTATCGCGGCGGTGCGGTCGCTGCAATAGTTGCCGTGATAGTAATTCGGCTCGCCGTCGCCGTCATTGGCGGGCGTCCGCGCCCAGGTTGCGAAGCGGCTGGGTGCCGTAGGACTTTCGGCAAGGACAAATTCTTTTGCGCCCACGCGGACTTTGGCAAGAATCAGATAGCCTTGATTGACCTCTCTGAAATTGGAAAAGCAGCCATCCGCCAAGCCAAATGTATATTTTTGCTCCGGCGATTGCGTGGCAAGGACGGGAATTAGAGGTTCGCCGCCCACCATCTCGGCAAACAGCGTGATGCCGCTCTGCGCGCCCATCATGGAGTCCGGCAGGGCTATCGGTTCCAGATAGGTCACAACTTTGCCAGCGACCTTGTAATTGAGAAGATCACACGTTATCGGGTGGTAAAGGCTGATTACCGTATCCTTGATATGTCCCTCCACATGAAATTTCTCCTCTTGCTTTGCGGCGTCCAGATACATCTGCGGGTTAGCTCCCGGCACGGCAAAGCCGAACATGGAGCCGACGCGCATCGCCTCCACCTGCGCCGGCGTCAGCCCGCGCGCACGGTTATGGTCGTCTGCGATCTGCTTGTTTCGTTCGGCATCGTCGGTATTCCATTCGGAACGGTAGTAGCCGGTTTCGCCGCGCTTGAGGACAATCAGCTCGCCTGTCCCCGGCACGGTGGACAGGCAGGTTTCGGGTAAATCCGTTCTCATGTTGTTCACGCTCCTTTCATCGTGCCTGCTCCTGCTGGCGGCGGCGATACCAGCCCTCCAACAGCTTCATAATCACGTCCTCGATCTGCTGCGGGGTGTAGCTTTTGGGGAAGAACCGCTTTAGGCGGTCATCGCGGATCGTGACCTTGCGCTCCAGCGGCTTATCCTCGCGCATGATCGTGTCCATGACCGCCTCGGTCAGCTTGCCCTGCTCGCTGATCTGCTTCATGCGCTTGGCTTGGTCGAGCGAGGGCGCGGCCTCATCACGTTCCATGACAAACGCGAGGTAGGTTTGTTCTTTCTCGGACAAGTGGGAAATGAAGTCGGACGCGGGGACGAATTTCAGCGTCCCGTCGTCCACCTTGGCAAGCAGCGGGGGAATGAGCTTTGTCAAGCGAATATACCGCTGGACTTGCATACGGCTTTCGTCTACTTGCCCCGCTAAAATCTCATCTGACCTTGCTTTCGGCAACTTCGTCCCAACTTGGGACGAAGTTAAATCTGACCGCTCACCTTGCCTTTTCATAGCGTCCAGCTTCAGCTTGTAGGCGCGGGCTTTCTCGCTCGGCAGCAAGTCCTCGCGGTTGATGTTGTAATCCACCACCAGAATGTCCGCCTGCTCGTCTGTGTACTCGCGGACGATGACCGGGCGGGTTTCCAGTCCCACCGCTTTTGCGCAGTAGTCGCGGCGGTGGCCTGCAATGATCTCGTAGGTGTCGCCCTCGCGCGGGCGCACGATCATTGGCTCCGCGATGCCGTTGCGTTCGATGCTGTCCATGAGCCGTACAAGGTCGGGCGTGGGGCGGTCGATGCTGTACGGCTGGCGGGCGTAAGGGAAAACCTTATCTGCGGGGACGATCTGCACACGCTCGCCCTGCTCGGCTTGCCGTTCTTCGCCGGTCTTAAACAGGTCATCGAGCGAGGTCAGACCGATGCTTTCTAATTTGCTTGCCACCGTTCAGCACCTCCCTTGTCAGATTTTCATAGGCCGCGGCGACCTTGCCGTTGCGGTCGAGGTCGTAAATGCTCTTTTCCTCCACGCTTATTTCGGCGGCACGGACAGAGCGCGGGATTTGCGATGCGAACACGCGCCCGCCATAGGTGCGGCGGATCAAGTCCACGATGCCCTTTGATAGCCGCGTCCGCTCGTCCACCATCGTCAGCAGGATGCCGTCGATCTCCAGACGCGGGTTGAGCTGCCGCTTGACGCGCGCCACCGTCTTTAGGAGCTGTTCCAGCCCCTTTGCGGGGAGATATTGCGCTTGCACGGGGATAATCACGCTGTCCGCGGCGGTGAGGGCGTTGATCGTCAGCATACCCAGCGACGGCATACAGTCGATGATGGCGTAGTCGTAGCGGTCACTGACCGAAGAAAGAAATTGCTTCAGCACCGTTTCGCGGCTCATGGTGTTGACCAACGTGACCTCCATCGCGGAAAGGTCAATGTTTGCCGGCACAAGATGGACGCCCTCGCTCGTTTCCAAGATGCCCTCGCTGGGGGCGAGCGGCTGGTCGGTGATGATTTTCCCCATGAGATCGGACAGAGTGGGGGATAACTCGTCGGGCTGTGCCCAGCCCAACATCTGCGTTAGGTTGCCCTGCGCGTCGGCGTCGATCAGCAGGACTTTTTTACCTTGCCGGGAAAGACCAACGCCGAGACTTGCGGCGGTCGTGGTCTTTCCCACGCCGCCCTTTTGGTTTGCCAATGCGATTGTTTTCAAATAAGCACCTCCTCCAACAAAAAAAGAGCCTTTCGGCTCTTGGGATAACAAAACGGTATTCTTTTCTCGGAGAGTATATTTTTACTCAGTCTTATTCCCTCAGTATCATTACATTTCGATTTCCGAAACTCTTGAACTTCGATAATCGAAAGTCTTGATTTTCGATTTCCGAAAGTCTGATACAGGGCAGACTTCTCCCGTATGTAGCTCAATTCTCAATCTGTCCGCCTACGGTGGACGCAGCGCCGCAAAGTTTTTGAGGTATATCCTTGTCGGCTTGCCCTGTCCCTGCCGGACGCGCTCGATTAGCCCGATGCCGCTTTTGCCGTCAAGCTCGGCAAGCACCTTTGTCGCCTTTTCACTTTTGCAGTTGAGGACTTTCATCGTCTCTTCTACGGTATAGTAGATGTAGACGTCGCCTTTTTCGTCCAGCCAGCCATTTTCGATGGACAAGCCCATGCGGTCGAGCATAGCGCCGTATAGGAACTTGGCGTCGGTGGAGATGGTTCGCAGCCGCTCGTCAGTCGTCAGCAGCTTCGGGATACGGTAGAACGTAAACTCGTCGGCCTCATGGCCGCGGAAGTTTGGCAAGGGTAGTGCGGTCATGGGCATCGCTCCTTTCAGAGTGATTATATGGAACAAGGGGAAAGATCATCGTCTTTCCCCTTGCATTGATTTCACAGTTATGATACTATGCTTTTGCTAATCATGCTCTCGGACGGACACCGTAAAGCATTGTTATCAAAGGCTTTCTTGCTAATGGTTTGCTAATTCGGGTACTGAAAAAACGACGTTTTTGGGCGATATTAGGAAATACTGCGTGATACGCCGTTCGATTGAAAATCCAGTATTCATGCGGGTTTGCGGGCATTCCGCGTTATCGTGTACCATGCGGCACGATAGGGACATTTTAGCTCCTAAGCGGTAGGTCGGAGGTTCGAATCCCCTCGCGGGTGCCAGTGAAAAGTGCCGAAAATCAGCGATTTTCGGCACTTTTTCTGCAACTTTGCAAAAATGGGTGCGACCCATAGAGAAGTCATACTCTCTGCCATCCACCGAAATTAGCCAGCTAATGATTAGCAAGATTTTTGGTTTTCCAGCTAATGAAAATCGGTCTCCTGCTAATTTGCCGAAAAAAAGAGGTCGCCGCCCAGCTAATGAAAAAGGTGGACGACAACCTGTTAAAGCTGTTCAAAATAGTTTTCGAGACCCCTGTGCAAGCCAGTTTCAGGGAGTCAGCCTTCGTTATCAGGCATACTAAATAATATTCAAGCAGACGTACATAGCCCTCTTTGGATCTTCTAATCCAAAGAGGGCTTTTTTCATTTCCAGAGAGAAAGGGGGTGTTGAGATGGACAATGTGTTCTCCGCGGAGGTCAAAAACGCGCAGCAGACGCTCCGGCAGGTCCGCGAAGGCCAGAGAGTGTCCCACCGGGATATAGCGGATGCCTACGGGTATCTCCTTGTTGCCAATATGAGCAACGCGCTCGGTGAGGAGGATATGGTCACGGCGCGGGTCGTGTTCCATGAACTCTGGCGCATGAAGATGATGGAGGAGGCTCTTGAGTATTTCTTCCGGCTCTGTATGGAGTACAGTGTGGAAGTCCCCAGCGAGCTGATCCACACCGGCATCTTCGGCAGAGCTGCGGCGACCTTTGCCGGCGAGCTGGGCGCGGCCTATAAACGCGCCCTGATTATGTATGGCATCGATCCGCCCATCTAAGCTCAGGATCGTAGTTTCAAGTAGAGCTTCCTTACGAGCAGAAGCTGAATGACTGAAGTTTCAGAGGCATAAGAAAGCGCAGCGTATCGCCACCGGGAATGACGATACGCTGCGTTCTCAATACAACTATTACTCGTACCCACACTCAGCCGCACGACTGATCCAATACTGATAAGCGTGGAAATCATATTCGACCCCATGCCCATATTGGTAGCAATATGCAAGTCGATACATCGCTTCAGCGTGACCACGATTTGCTGCCTGTTTATACCAAAGTACAGCAGCTTTGTAGTTTTGCTTAATGTTTTCACCAAGATCATAAAGACGTCCGAGACGAAACTGTGCTTGTGTATAGCCTCTTTCGGCAAGTGCGGCAAACAAGTTAATAGCAAGAGGTACATCTTTTTCGCAATCTGTGCCGAGATACTTTGAATCAGCTATTTGATAAAGCTCATCATCTGAGAGAGCCTTGTAATCGTCAATAGTCACTGGCTACACCCAACTTTCACAACTGTTAAGAATTTACAATCTAAAATATTGTATCACTTGCTGGCAAAGATTGCAAGAACTTCTACGCGCTTTCTTAGCTTTCTCAGTTTTTCCTTACTGTGACGCGATGTAACTCCTACGCATTCAGATTGTTGTATGAGTTGACTTCAAACACCATTTTCCCGTTGATGAGTCCAGCATCAAGTTCTGTGACTCTTCCATTCCCCCATTTTCCAGGAGCTATACTGCGCCTGTCAATCCAAGTCAGAGTTGAGCACTCTTCTTCGTATATCACGCCAAAGTAGAACTGGCAATCGACGTTTCCAGATTGCAAGTAGCGTTTGAATTTTCTCAAATCTGCTTTGACCCATTCGTCTGTTGCCCTGTCAATACCGGATGTGAATTTTAGTTCAAATATAGCGACTATTTCAGTGACAAAATCCTTTAAGTAGCCATCTTGCCAGTTTTCGTCAACTTCGACAATCACCAAGTCAGCTCGGTATTTAAGCTGTGGGAATGTGTACTCCCCAAATATTCTCAGATTGTTTTCACGGAGCATCTTGTCCAACCTCCGGCGCAGATGGAAGTAAAGGCCGCATTTCAAGCTATCCTCACGGAGTAAAGCTCCATTCAGATAGTCCTTTTTAATATCCTTTACCCAGACTTCCTTAATCACCCGGTCGATTTCCGTGAGAACCTCTTGGCTTACCATATATATCAACCTCACTTTTGATATGATTATACCACGCTAAAGCCCACAATTCAACGAATACCGCCTATACATAGCCCTCCTTGGAGCAATCCGGGGAGGGCTATAACTATTTCAAGGAAGGAGGAACCCGTAATGGAACAATGCAAGGTGACGGCCCTCGCCAATCAGAAGGGCGGCGTCGGCAAGACGGTCTCGACGGTCAATCTGGGCGTTGGGCTCGCCAGAGCTGGTCACAAGGTCCTGTTGGTCGATGCAGACCCACAGGGCAGCTTGACGATCAGCCTGGGGGCCAAGACGCCGGATGACCTGGACAACACCATCACGACGCTGATGCAGTCTGTTGTAGAGGACAGAGCGCCTCCCGATGGCTACGGCATCATCCACCATGAGGAAGGCGTAGACCTGATTCCCTCGAACATCGAGCTGGCGGCATTTGAAGTCAGCATGACCAGCATCCTCAGCCGGGAATATGTGCTGCGGCAGGCATTGGAACCGCTCAGGGCGCACTACGACCGCATTCTGATCGACTGTATGCCCTCCCTCGGCATGACCACCATCAACGCCCTGACCGCCGCTGACAGCGTGATTATCCCCTCTCAGCCCAGCTACCTTTCCACAAAGGGACTGTCTCAGCTCATGGGGACCATTGCCAAGGTCAGGCGGCAGCTCAACCCCGGCCTGAAAATTGACGGTGTTCTGCTGACGATGGTGGACAACCGGACGAACAACGCGAAGGCCATCATCTCATCCCTGCGGCAGACGGGAGCCATGCTCAACGTCTTTGAAACGGAAATCCCGTTCTCCGTCAGGGCGGCAGAAACCAGCATTGAGGGAAAGAGCATCTTTGCCCACGATGGGCGTGGCAAGGTTGCCGCAGCCTATGAAAATCTCACGAAGGAGGTGTTGGAGCATGAGCGCGGCGAAATCGGGCGCGAAACCGCTGGACCTCGGACTCAGGAACGCTTACGATGAGCTTTTCATGGACGACCAGGGGCGGGCGGAGAACCGGCTCCCGAAAATCTACAACATCCCTTTGACGGAGATCGACGATTTTCCCGAACACCCCTATCAGGTCCGCATGGACGAGGATATGACGCAGCTTGTGGAAAGCATCAAGGAACGTGGCGTTATCACTCCCGTCACGCTCCGCAAGAAAGAGGACGGACGCTATGAAATGGTCTCCGGCCATCGCCGCAAGAAAGCGTGTGAGCTGGCAGGGCTTGACACCGTGAAAGCCGAGGTGAAGGAAATGTCCCGTGACGAGGCCATCATTCTCATGGTGGAATCCAACTATCAACGCTCCACTATCTTACCCAGCGAGAAAGCCAAAGCCTATAAAATGCGGCTGGATGCCATGAAACGTCAAGCAGGTAGGCCAAAAAAAGAAAATGGTGTCCCAGTGGGACCCAATTCTTTATCGGGAAAATCTCGTGAGCTTCTTGCCGCTGAATCACCAGACAGCAATACTCAAATTCAACGCTTTATCCGTCTAAACGAGCTGTCCCCCGGCCTTGTAAACATGGTGGACGAGGGCAAAATCGCCATGCGGCCTGCGGTTGAGCTGTCCTACCTCTCCGAACAGGAGCAGAGCGACCTTCTCGAAGCTATCTCCTATCAGGATGCCACGCCCTCTCTGGCCCAGGCCATCAAAATGCGGCAGTTCTCCAAGGAGGGCAAGCTGTCCGAAGAAGTCATTGAATCCATCATGTGTGAGGAAAAGCCCAACCAACGAGAAAAAATCAGTTTCCGTGCTGACCGGCTGCGTCAGTACATCCCCTCAGACATCCCGCCGAAGAAAACCGAAGAATATGTACTCAGCGCGCTGGAGTTCTATCAGAGGCACCGGGAGAAGCAGAAGGAGGACCGCAGCGGAGCAAGATAACCTTTCTCTCCAAGGGCGTAGTCTGCCCATTTGCGGCACAACTCTTGCCCTGTTTCCCCCTTAAACCCCTTTATACCTGCTGAAAAAAGAAGATACAGGCTGAAGAAAGCATCTGTCTTTCAGCCGGTAACTTCCGGTCACTTGAAGGAGGTGATGGATATGTAGACACGCAGCGAAACTCTCACCGCCGTATGCCCCGGCGTATCAAGGGCAAATTCTAACGAATGGAGGAAAAAGCATTGAAAAAATTGGTAACACCCTGCATCGCGCTGGTTCTGGTATTCATGTGTTCTTTCAGCGCGTTTGCTCTTGAAGTTCCCACGGAAACGGTAATCCAGAACCTGAACGGCGTCCAGCAGTATATCAAGACCTTCACCGTCAGTCCGGACACCGACCCGAAGGAGCTGATCGAGGAGCCCTTCGACTACGAGGGATGCACCTACAAGTACGCTTCCATCACGAAAACCGAGAACAAGTTTGAGGATGAGAAGCAGCAGACCGACACCGTAACGGTCGAAACCGCGAAGAAGGACCTGAATGTTGTCTTGGACGCCCTGCCCGCGACGGTGGACTACGATGATGGCCGCTATGCCGGCACTCTCTACCTGGACCACACCACAGTCGTAACCGAAGCATCCGGTTATACCACCCAGAGCTACACCGTTTCCACCACTAAGGAATACGGCAATCTGGACAGCAACGATATGTCCTATGTTCCCAGCACAGCCGTGAAGGACGGAAAGACCCTCCCGCTTGTCAATGTGGAGTGGTACGTCCAGGGCTCCGGCCTTGTAGACGATGTTCTTGTCCCATGCACCTACAAGGCCGTTGCCACCTATTCGTCCAAGGCGTACTACAATGCCGCGACCGGCTATGTGACCACGGCGAACTACACCGGCACCGTGAGCTGCAAGGAGCTTTCCAGCATCACCTATACCGTCACCTACGTCGGCAAGGAGATCAAGCCGGTGGAGGAAGTAACGAAGGAAATCGACCCGAAGGGAGCGCAGGCTTCTTGTGAAACGGCGAACCCGGAGACTGTGAAGCCTGCCGACAACGCTTGGAGGCTCTATATTGCAGCCGGTGTCCTCATCGTACTTCTCGCCGGTGCCGCAATCTACTTCCTGCGCTATCGTAACAATCACGGTGGGCATGGAACATCCCGGAAGGAGTGAACGACATGAAATGCAGAAAGATTCTTTCCCTCGGCGTTGGCCTCTGCCTGATGCTTGCTCTTTCAGCCAGTGCCAGCGCAGCCGACTACACCTTCGATGGTGTGGACGGGACCGACTATTACGGGGCGACCAACTATGAATCCGCCTACGGCAGCGCCTATAACTATGGCGGCAAGAACGCCGTGGATTTTGCCATTCCCGACCTGCCCTACGGTGTGGTGAGCAACACCAGCATCGGCGCTATGGAGCGCGTGAGGGTACTGGACAGCAACGGTTATGTCAGCGCGACGCCCCTCACGGGCGGCGGTTACGGACTTCCCACGGATACCGTCGGTGGAGGCAGCATCCTCATTGACGGAATCGGTGAGGTCTACGATCCCTCTGCCAGCGCAGAGCTGCCCGCACAGGCCACGCTGACCATCCGGGAGGCGGAGTACCCGCTTGTCTATCAGAAAACCGCCTTTACCAGCACTTCCGGCATGACGCTCAAAGATGGCAGCATCGGCACCGTCCGTATCCCGTCCCTCAAAATCGACGTGAAGGTTTGGGAGGGAGAGACGAACGAGAGCATGGCCAAGGGCCTCGGTCACTACGCCTCCACCTCCGGATGGGATGGCAACGTCGGAGTGTGTGGCCACAATCGCGGAGCGAAATACCCCATCGGCGCGATCAAGGACCTGAGCCTGGGCGACAAGATCACCTACACCACCGTCTACGGCACGAGGACCTATGCGGTCAGTTATGTGGGGACGATTGCCAACAACGATTGGAACTACTTGCAGGCCACCAGCGACAACCGCATCACCCTCACCACCTGCCTTGCCAACCAGCCTTCCTACCGCGTTGTGGTCCAGGCGACCGAGGTGAAGTAATCGCAGAATTGCAGCTTCCGTACAAATCGTGTAGTATGGTCTCAGACCAAACAAACATGATTTGAGAAACGGAGGCTGTTGAAATGAAATCTGCGAAGAAACTCTCAGTCGGATTTGTCACGGGTTTTCTCACCTGCTTTGTCCTGTTCGGCGGGACCGTGGCCTTTGCCGCATCCGGCATTCTGGCAGAACGGAGCGCCTGCCGCGTGTTCGTGGATGGGCGTGAAGTCCAGATGGAAGCGTATATGATCGAGGGCAGCAACTATCTCAAGCTCCGTGACGTGGGCGAGCTTGTCGGTTTCAACGTCTGGTGGGATGGCGCAGTCCGGATCGACAGCAGTTCCCCTTATACGGGAACCGCACCGGCTGGAAAAAGCGAACAGCCCAGCATCACCGACGCAGCACCCGCACCCGACGCCAGCGCAGAAGCAAACGCCGCCGTGTTTTCCGGCAGCTATACGCGAGAAGGCTTCAACGCGCTGCGGCAGGTCGTGACGGGCGCTGAAAAGTCCGGCTCCGTTATGATGACGGAGGATACCCGGCAGGCCATGCAGAAAGCCGCAGCCGCAATCAGCGACTGGCCCGGATACCAGCTCAACAGAACAGCGGACGGAATGTCCCACTTCACAGCATCCTATTCCACCAGCTATGAGGACGCCGCGAAGTTCTGCCAAGCCTTCATAGATGGTCTCGCAGAAAAGAGCGACCGCGATAAGGTTAAGGAAATCGCATTTTACGTCTGCGACCGGCTCACCTATGACGCAAGCTCCACCGCGACGCCGAGAGTTGCACTGTCCACGATGGGCGTAAACAAGGGAAACTGCATGAGCTACGCCCACAACTTCAAGTTCCTCTGCGACATGGCTTCTACCCCCTGCATCTTCGTTCACAGCGCCGACCACCAATGGAACATGGTCTATGTGGAAGGTAGCTGGTGGCACGTTGACGTATCCAGCATCGACGTGGGAGACAATCTTCAAACCCGCGCCTACTCCCGCGTCTTATACGACGATGATTATGTTCAAGGCGCAAGCTACCGCCAGACGGAACCGGAACTGACCGCTTTCGTCAAAGAAGTCATGGTCCCAGGCTCGACCAGGTAAGAGAAAACCAAACATCCGCAGGAAGGCACCGTCTTAAAAAGGACGGTGCTTTTTTTGTACCCAAAATTCAGAAAGGAGACCCATTATGACCAAAACGACAAGCAAAACGAGGGCGCTTTCGCTGCTTCTCGCGGTTTTGATGCTTCTTGGAGTGTTTCCCATGAACGCCAGCGCCGCGACGATTGCGGACGGAAGCTCCACCGCCACCATCGGAATGGTAGACCGCAACTACTATCTGACCACAACGGCGGGAACGAAGCTGGGCGCTTCTGCCTACCAGTACACGACCAACGACGGTCTGACCGGCCCCGCGTACTGCATCAATCATGGGCTCAATCTCACCTCCCGCGCCCTGCCCATTACCGGCAAGTACAACGCAAGCCCCAAAACTGCCGGCGCGTTTGCCAATGGCTACCCGCAGCACAGCCTTGAGACCTTCCTTGGCCTTTACCTGGCGAACAACTCGATTCTTCAGGGACTGACCGAAAAGGAATATGGGTATGCCACGCAGCTCGCGGTCTGGGCAACGCTTGGACAGCTCGCCATCGAAGGCACCGCCTTCAGCAGCGGGCGTGAGACCGTTGCACAGCCCAGCGGCGACACCCAGCAGATGCGCGTGTTCCGTGCGGTTCAGCTCATCCTGGATGTTGCGAACTCCTGGATGCAGGTGTATCAGTCCGGAATGTATATCCGGCTGAAAGAAGATGAGCTGGGCGGCAATATCTCCATTCCCGGCGATATGACGCTGGAATACGCCGCTGACAACCAGCAGTTCGGCCTCAAGCGCGAGGTCATCAACGGCAAGAGCTATTTCACCCGCGAGTATATCTTCGCCACCGCCACATCCTCCTACTACTCCGAGTACAATTTGGAGCTTTGGGCGGACAATGCGCCGGAGGGAACGATTTTTGTCGATACCTCCAACAACGAGCTGCCGCGTGGGACCTTCCTGGAGCACAACACATGGAGGCTCCACACCGACAATCACGACACCTCGCTCAACAGCAACGGCTTTGAATACTTCGGCGTTGCGAAGATGTGCGTCCCCGTCGATACCGTCCCCAACAGCGGCGAGATCAAGGTCAACTGCGGCGCGTTTATCATGCAGTATGAAATCTATCTCGCCAAGAACGACGTGAATTACGAACAATCCTATATCATCGCGGACCCCAGCAAGGGAACGCTGACCGCCAACGCCACGCTCCAATGGGGCGGTCCCCAGACCGAGCAGGGCAGCCTTCAGGTCACGAAAACCAGCACGGGCGGTCTGCCCCTTTCCGGCGCGAAGTTCACGCTGACCGGCACGGATGGCAGCTCCCGCACCGGCGTCACCGATGATAACGGCATCATCCTCTGGGAGCAGCTCGACCCCAAGGTAACTTATACCCTGACCGAGACGGAGGCTCCCGCAGGCTACTCCATCGTTGACCCCATCAATATTCAGATTCAAGCGGCGCGGACCAACTATGTGACCGTGCAGGACAGCACTCAGAAGCAGCTCACCGTGAAAAAGGTGGACAAGCAGACCGGCTACTCCCTTCAGGGCGCGGTCATTTGCTTTGAGCAGATCGACGGTTCCTTCAAGACGATGGGGACCACCGACCAGGCCGGCATCATCCAGTTCGATGCCGAACAGCTCCCCGTGGGCAGCTACAAGGTCTATGAGGTCACAGCCCCCGTTGGATATGAACTGGACACGACCCCGCAGACCGTGCATTGGGATGGCAGGCGCGATGTGGTCATCACCATGAACAATGTCAGAACGCCCACCATCATCATCTACAAGTGCGACGAGGGCAACAACCGCAGTCTGAGCGGCGCGACCTTTGAGGTCTACAGAGATGGCCAGCTCTTCACGACCGTCACCACCAACGACAGCGGCCTTGCCTATGTTCCCAACGTGACCACAGGCTACTACACCGTGAAGGAGACCGTGGCTCCTGCTGGCTATGTGCTGGATTCCTCCGAGCACAGCGTCTATGTGGACAATTACAATCCCGCCACCACGGATGACCCCCGGATCGCCGTGTCCAACAAGGCCATGCCGATGCTCCGCATCGTGAAGTATGACGGGCAGACCATGCAGCGGCTGAGCGGCGTGACCTTTGCGGTCTACCGCGACACCGAGCTGATCGGTGAGTACACCACAGACGCCAACGGCGAAATCTTCCTCTATGACCTGGCTCCCGGCACCTACCTTGTGAAAGAGATCGGCACCCCGGACAGTCATGTTGTAAACAGCACCCCGCAGGAGATCAAGCTGGACGCGGGTACTGCGGACAACACCGTGGTATTCCTCAACTACGTCAAACCCGGCATCCACATCGTGAAGCTGGACGCGCAGACCATGAAACCCCTGCCCAACGCGAAATTCCGCGTCACGCAGGTGGGCGGCGACTTCTCCAACGAGTTCACCTCTGACGCCAGCGGCGAAGTTGACCTGTCCAAGCTCGACCCCGGCTCCTACGTCGTGGAAGAGATCACGGCCCCCGATGGCTACCTCATCGACGATGCCAAGCGCACCATCAAGATCGAGGCGGGCGAATCCGCGGCCTTTGTGTTCACCGACACCAGGAAGCCCTCTCTGACCGTCGTGAAGTACGATGCTGAAAAGAAGCTGGTGCTCTCCGGCGCGACCTTCCGTATCGCCAAAATCGAGGATGGCTCCCACTACCTCGACCGCGTAACGGACACCAACGGCAAGATCGTCATCGACAATCTCGAACCCGGCGTTTACTCCGTGCAGGAGATGACCGCTCCTACCGGCTATGTGCTCAATGATATGGAGTACCATGTCGAGCTGTTCCCCGGCAGGGAATCTGAGTTGGTCGTGACCGATGAGAAAAAGCCCGACCTGAAGATCATCAAGACGGATGCCGTGACCGGCAAGCCCATTGCCGGCGCTACCTTTACCATCCGCAAGATGGACAGCTCCACGCTGCTGACCGAGACCACCGACGCGAAGGGCGAAATCTTCCTTTCCGAGATGGACCCCGGCGTGTATGAGGTCACGGAGCAGTCTGTCCCCGACGCTTTTCTGCTGGACCCCCGCCCCCAGAAGATCACTCTGTTCCCCAATAAGCTGGGTGTGGTCCAGTTCCAGGACTACCAGAAGCCGACGCTGACCATCAAGAAGATCGACAGCGCCACCGGCAAGCCCGTAGAGGGTGCCAGGTTCCACGTCATCTATGCCAGCAATCACACCTTTACCGGCGAAGTGAACGACCTTGGCGAATACTACTCCGACGCCAACGGCCTCATCAAGCTCGACAAGCTCATCGACGGTTGGTATCAGGTGACGGAGGTTGAGGCACCGGCTGGCTACCGCATCCCGGACAGTGGTGTGCAGGAGTGCTATATCGCCGCCGGAACGGACAAGGTGCTGACCTTTGAGAATGTGCCGCTGTCTACCATCCTCATTCAGAAGATGGATGAAGAGACCGGCAAGCCCCTGAGCGGCGCTTGGTTCCGTATGAAGTTCCTCAACGCCATGACGAGCATGGACGGCACCACCATCGGTGAGTGGCCTACCGACGATAAAGGCCAGATCGAGGTCAGCAACCTTGACGAAGGCACCTACGTCATTGACGAGATTTCCGCACCTGCCGGGTATGTGAAAAGCGCGGCGGCGTCTCGTACCGTGTACCTCTCCGGCGAGAATCAGGACTTTGTGACCATCACCTACGGCAATCAGAAGATGGGCAGTCTCCTGATCGTGAAGAAAGACAAGCTGACCGGCGCACCGCTCTCCGGCGTTGAGTTCTTTGTGACGGACAGCGACGGAGCCGTGGTCGGAAATGGGAATGGCAAATACACCACCGACTACGCCGGCAGCATCCTCATCAACAATCTGGAACCCGGCAAGACCATCGTTGCCAAGGAGACCCGCACGGTTTCCGGCTACGTTCTCGACGACGCGCCCCAGACCGTGAAGATCAAGGCCAACGAAACGGTCACGTTAGAGTTCCGCAATGCCCCCAAGGGGACGCTGATCGTTCAGAAAATCGACAGCGCCACCGGCAAACCCCTTCCCGGCGCGGAGTTCAAAATCACCGCCGCGAACGGTGAGCTGACCGCCGACAACGAGGGACTTACCAGTTCCAACGGCATCTATACGGCTGACCGCAACGGCCAGGTCGTGCTGGAAAAGCTGACCCCCGGCGCGTATGTCGTGACCGAGACCATCGCCCCGGAGGGCTATGAGCTGACCGCGAATCCCCAGACCGTCGTGGTCAATGCCGGCGACACGCAGACCTTGACCTTTGGCAATCCCCCGAAGGGTACTCTGATCGTGCAGAAGTACGACAAAGCGAGCGGCCAGCCCCTCTCCGGCGTGGAGTTCAAGATCGTGACCGCCTCTGGTGAGTTCGTAGCGGGCAACGAGGGCCTTACTTCGTCCAACGGCCTCTACGTCACCGATCAGAACGGCCAGATTGTCCTCTCCAAGCTCAATACCGCTGCTTATGTCGTGACCGAGACAAAGGCCCCGGAGGGCTACCAGCTCGACCCGACCCCGCAGACGGTGGTGGTCAATCCCAACGACACCCAGACCATCAACTTCTACGATGAGCCGCTGGCGACCCTGACCATCATCAAGCGTGATGTGGACACCAAAGAGCTGCTTCCCGGCGCGGCCTTCACTGTGAAGGATGGCGCAGGCAACCTGATTGGCGATGAGAAGCAGTATGTGACCGGCACGGACGGTACGGTTACGCTGACCGGCCTTGCCCCCAACTCCACCGTCGTTGTCTCTGAGGAAACACCGCCTGCGGGCTACTGGAACGGCAGCGACCTTCAGACCACTTTGCTGAAAAGCGGGACAGTGAACAGCGTCACCTTTGAAAACCGCAAGCTGGGTACGCTGATTATCCGGAAATTCGTGGAAGGCACCAACAACCAGCCCCTCAAAGGCGTGGCGTTCCGCGTCACTTCCAGCGATGGGACCGAGATTGGCCCGGACGGGGGTGTCTACTACACCGATGCCAAGGGTGAAATCGTGCTGAAGGATTTGCAGCCCGACATCACCGTAAAGGCCCGTGAAATCAAGACCATCGACGGGTATATCCTTGATGGGACCCCGCAGGACATCAAAATCGTCGGTGGCCAGACGCAGCAGCTCACCTTCTGGAACGCTCCCGAACAGACTTTGACGGTACAGAAGTATGTGGAAGGCACCACGACCCCGATTGAGGGCGTCACCTTCCTCATCACGGACAGCTCCGGCGCGGTCCTGGGCGAGAACAACGGCGAGTTCACCACGGACCGCAACGGCAGAATCGTTTTGACCGGTCTCAAACCCGGCACAACTGTCACCGCCAAGGAGATCAAGACGGTTTCCGGCTACGTCCTCAACAGCACCCCCCAGAGCATCCGCATCAAAGCCGGCGAGAGCCAGACGCTGACCTTTTACAATCAGCGCAAGGGTGGACTGATTGTTAAAAAGCTCGACAGCATCACCGGCAAGGCGCTGGCCAACGCTGAGTTCCGCATCACGACCATCGACGGGAAGTATGTTGATGACAATGAGGGCCAGACCTCCACGAAGGGCATCTATCGCACGGACAAAAACGGTGAAATCTTCCTTTCCAACCTCGAACCCAACACCTATGTGGTGAAGGAGATCGCGGCCCCGGAGGGATATGTCCTCTGTGACGATGAGCAAAGCGTCCAGATCGGAACGAACGATACTCAGACGCTTACCTTTATGAATATCCCCAAGCAGAACGTGGTCATCCAGAAGTTCATCGACGGGACCACAAAGCCCCTGGCAGGCGTAACCTTCCTTGTGACGGATGGCGCAGGCAATCCCATCGGGAGCGCCAACGGGCAGCACGTTACCGATGAAAGCGGACGCATCGTTTTGAGCGGCCTTACCCCCGGTATGACGCTGCTGGTCCGTGAAATCAAGACGGTAAAGGGCTACGAACTGAACGGGACCCCGCAGGCCATCGTGGTGGGCGCGGACTCCGGCAGCACAGCAACTCCCTCTCTGACCGTTCTCAGAAGCCTGAACAACGCGAACAGCGCAAGGGTTCTTGATGCATCTACCATCACGACCGGCTCCGGCAACATCATGACCTTCTATGACGAGCCGCTCTCCACTTTGATCGTCCACAAGTATGTCGAGGGGACCAAGAACGAGCCGCTTTCCGGCGTAGCGTTCAAGATCACCGATGGCAACGGCGGCGCGGTCGGACCCACGGACGGTGTGTACTACACCAATTCTGAGGGCGAAATCATCATCACCGATCTGGAACAGGGCAGCGTGATTACCGTCCAGGAAGTGAAAACCGTGGAGGGCTACCTCCTCGACGGGACCCCGAAGCAGGTCACAATCAAGAGCAGCGACGTTCACGAGTTGACCTTCTGGAACGCGCCCGAACAGACTTTGACGGTGCAGAAGTATGTAGAAGGCACCACGACCCCGATTGAGGGCGTCACCTTCCTCATCACGGACAGCTCCGGCGCAGTCCTGGGCGAAAACAACGGCGAGTTCACCACTGACCGCAACGGCAGAATCGTTTTGTCCGGTCTCAAACCCGGCACGACTGTCACCGCGAAGGAGGTCAAGACCGTTTCCGGTTACGTCCTCAACAGCGCACCCCAGAGCATCCTCATCAAAGCCGGTGAGAGCCAGACATTGACCTTTTACAATCAGCGCAAGGGCGGTCTGATCGTGGAAAAGCGCGACAGTGTAACCGACAAGCCGCTGGCAGGCGCTGAGTTCCGCATCACGACCATCGACGGGAACTATGTCGATGACAATGAAGGCCGGACCTCCACCAAGGGCATCTACCGCACGGATTCCAACGGCCAGATCATCCTCACGGACCTTCAGCCCAACTCCTATGTTGTGCGGGAAACGAAAGCCCCCACCGGCTATGTGCTGGACAGCGAGGAGCAGAGCGTCCGGGTCAATGCCAACGACACCCAGACCCTTGTATTCAAGAATACTCCCTTGCAGAGCGTCACCATTCAGAAGCTCGTGGAAGGCAGCGGCAAGCCCCTGGCTGGCGTCACTTTCCTTGTAACTGACGCGAATGGGGCTCCCGTGGGCAGCGCAAACGGTGAACACGTCACCGACGCCAACGGACGCATCACCATCAACGGCCTCACCCCCGGCATGACGATCATTGCCCGCGAGGTCAAGACCGTAAAGGGTTATGTTCTGAACAGCAACCCGCAGACCATCGTGGTAGGCACCGCCGCAGGCGGGCAGACCGTAACCGCAGCGCCCGCGACGGCAACCGGAGGCACAACGGCGACCGGGAACAGCATGACCTTCTACGATGAGCCGCTGTCTGTTCTTGTGATCCAGAAGTATGTGGAGGGTACGACCACCCCGATCAAGGGCGTCCGCTTCCACGTCACTGACAACACCGGCGCGGCAGTCGGGAACACAGACGGAGATCATGTTACCGACGAAAACGGCCAGATCGTACTGAAGAACTTGGAGCCGGGTACGGTTATCACGGCGAGGGAGGTCAAGGCCGCTGACGGGTATGTTACCAACAGCGACCCGAAATCCATCACCATCAAGAGCGGCGATGTGCAAACGCTGACCTTTTACAACAGCCCCACCGGAACGCTGATAATCGTCAAGCGCGACCGTGCGACCGAAAAGGCCCTCGCGGGAGCGAAGTTCCAGATCACGGATGCCAGCGGCGCGTTTATCGGCAACAATGGCGGCAAGCTGACCTCCAATGGCGAGTTCACCACGGACGATAAGGGACAGATCATCATCACCGGGTTGCAGCCCGGTACGCTGGTCATCCGCGAAATCAAAGCGCCGGATGGCTATACCCTCTCCGAGCAGCCCGTCACGGTGAAGATCGAGGCCAACGACACGCAGACCATCAACATCTATAATGATGCAAAGCAGACGCTGACCGTCCAGAAGTTCGTGACTGACACCACCAGGCCGATTCAGGGCGTGACCTTCCTTATCACCGACAGCAGCGGTCAGGTTATCGGTCCCAATAACGGCGAATACACGACTGACCGCAACGGCAGAATCGTTCTGAGCGGACTGACGCCGGGTACGACCATCACCGCGAAGGAAACCAAGACCGTCAAGGGCTACGTCCTTGATACCACACCACAGAGCATCATCATCAAGCAGGGCGAAGCTCAGACCCTCACGTTCTATAACAGTCCGGAGGGCGGTTTGGAGCTGATTAAAGTCAACGCCTATGACAAGACCAAGCGCATCGGCAATGTGACGTTTGAAATCCGGCGCATGGATGGCGGACTTGTGGAGACCGTGACCACCGGCGACTACGGGCGCGTCCATGTGAATCTGGACGCAGGCAACTACTACGCCGTAGAGATCGAGGCGGCAAAGGGCTTCAAGCTCGACAACACCCCGCACTACTTCGAGGTCAAGGACGGCGAGACCACCACGCTGACGGTTGCCAACACCCCGTTCAGCGGCATCGAAATCCACAAAATCGACGCCGTGACCCGCGAGGGTATCTATGGGGCGAAGTTCCTGCTTTACGACGCCGAAAAGCGTCCCGTGGGCGAGTATGTGACCGACCAGAACGGCTATATCTATATTGATGACCTGACGCGCGATGGCAAGTATTTCATCCGTGAATTGGAGTGCGACGGTTACAATGTGGATGAACAGGTCAAGACCATCAACGTAAAGGCCGGCGCTATCATCCAGATCGAGTGGGAGAACACGCCCATCACCGGGCAGATTCAGATTACCAAGTACGCGGCTGAGAACAACAGCGTGACCGGACACGCTGCGGGGACCGCTCTTCCGGGAGCCGTTTTCGAGATTGTCCGTGAGCGCAGCGGCAAGGTAGTCGGGTATATCACTACCGACGCCCACGGCGTTGCCGCGTCCTCGCCCCTGCCCCTGGGCCGCTATATCCTCCGCGAAGTCACCGCACCGGCTTATTATCAGGTCTCTGCGGAGAAGTTTGATGTGACTCTGGAATATCCCGGACAGATCATCAAGCTCTCCGCCTATGATAAGCCCGCCCAGCTCAGCGTGACCATCCTCAAGACCGGCGTGAAGGAAGTGCTGGCCGGCAGCCGAATGACCTATCACTTCACCGTTGCCAACGGGTCCAATGTTGCGCTCGAAAACTTCTTCTGGCACGACAAGCTGCCCTACGACATTTCCTCTGCCTCCGGCCTGACAACCGGCACCTACAACACGCGGCTGACGTACCGCATCCTCTACAAGACCAACTGCAACGACTACCGTGTGCTGGCCAGCAACCTGCTGTCCACAAACAACTATGGCTTCCAGCTCAACGCACTGAAGCTCATGGACGGTGAGGTCGTGACAGACATCTACTTTGACTTTGGCACCGTTCCGGCTGGCTTCCAGTCCACGACGCAGCCGACCCTGACCGTCGCTGTCAGTCCCACCGCGACCAATGGCTACTATGTCACGAATCGTGCGGACGCAGGCGGCAAGTATGGCGGCACCTGGGAGACCAACAACACGAGCTGGCTCACCATCGTCAAGAATCTTACCCCGGTAAAGAACGACCCGCTGCCCAAGACCGGCTATTGATGATACCATCAAAGCGGTTTGAACGCAGCATACCACGGGAGGGAGCCGCGAAAGCGGCTCCCTTTCTGCGTCGAAAGGAGCTTAGACCTATGGATAAACGCATGGCCGGACCCTACGAGGTGTTCCAGGCTATTTCGGCAGGCCCCCTTGAAATCGTCATGGGCGAAAATCCCGGCGCGGAGCCGGGAGAGCGGTATATGTGCGCCTTCTGTCAGAGCTGTGACCTGTTTGAAAACTTCACCGATATGATGGTCAGTGATGACTATGTGGAGATTTTACAGCTCTTTGGACAGCGCATCGCGGAAGAAGCGGGAAGGCTGCATGATACCGTTACGCTCTCGCCGGAATTGGAAATTGACGATGCTCCCGTAACCGGCGAGGGCCTCACGCTTGTTACAAGCGACGACGATCTTAATGGAAAGGTCATCCTGATTAAGCCGGAGGTGTTCAAGCGGGAGTATCAGCACGCAACCCACCAATACCAGCTCTGTGTGGGAGGCTTTGGGGCCTCCCCGAACAGCCGAGGCAGCGCCGTGTTCTGCACCAATCTCTTTACAGGTGAAACAAGCCGCTATGAACGGCGCGACGTTCTGGCTATCGTTGAACGGGAGCAACTGCCCGATTGGGCAAAGGCCGGCTTGAAACGGGCTGAAAAAGAAAAGGACGAGGGGGCGCGATAATGAAAAAGGAAGCGGGACTGCTGACGGGGAGCGTCATCGTGCTTATCATTATTATTGCGGTTGTCGCAGCAATCAACGTGACCAACTCCGTTGTCGATGCCGCCATCATGGAGGAATTTGCAAGGAGATTATGAGCTCCATAACTTCTGAATAGACGAGGAGGAATCAAGAATGAGCTTTGAAATCAGGGGCTTAAACCCCGAAGAACGGAAATACACCTATACCCAGAGCCAGCAAATCAATATGCAAACCGGCTGCATCGGCCATCTTCGCGCCCAGGTGGAAGAATACGGCGCTTTCCCTTCTTCCTGGGAGGACCACCACGGCAACCAAAAGTCACAGGTGTTCAAGGATGAACTCGGTATTGTCATCAACCTGCTTCGTTTCGGGTCGATCTATCTTGACAAGCACGACAATATCATCATGGAGAATGACCATATTCTCTATGATGACGGCACAAAAGCGAAGGTCGTCACCCTCGAAGATAGAAGCCTCGGCACGAGCATCAGCAATCCCGACTATATGAAAAACCATCCTGACGCAGAGGAAGAGTTCACCTCCCTTATCGCCACCGAGGTGGGCAGTGGCATCAAGAAGCTCTACCACGCGGAGATCGCTGACCTCCCCGCTGCGGAGCGTCGAGGAAACAGCGCCATGTGCGGCACCATTTTCAAGGACGCCAAGAGCCTTTCCAAGTTTTGCTATGCACACCCGGAACTCAGCCTTGGGAACGACCAGGATTGGGGCATCCGGGTGGACACAGGGCAGTATGCCTATCTCATGCGGCTCAATCCCAACAAGGGCCTCTACAATCTCTACTGCTACTGCTACACCCGCGACTGGCTGGACCACCATCTCCAGGAGGCGCGGCGCGGCATCCGCTTCATCACGCCGCGTTATGAAGAAAAGTTCCGCATTCCGGATGGCGACCAAATCCGCATCACCCGGTATGATGGTGAGAAACTGGACAGGACGGTGCGCTTCATCGACGATTATCACATCGAGGTCGGCGGCGGTTACGGCAGCAATCTCTATCACATCTGCGAGTTTGCCGAGGCTATGGAGAGGAACGGAAACACGGTTATCCCGCTTCGGTCCTCTCTGCCTGAGAAGTGCTTTGTCTATGTAGAGAGCACGGATGAAATCGGCATCGTCAAGCGCGGTGAAGCTGGGTACAGCCCTTCGGGATCGAAACCGGAGAAAGGCATATCCAAGCAGGAGGGCGTGGAGCATCTCAATGAGGCGATGGGTGTGTCCAAGGCTCAGGCCGCAGCGATGAGCGCCGGCTCCCTGTTCGGCTGGGATACCAAGGCGGCGGACCCCGCCAACTACAATGAGGAAGGCATACTGCAAAAGAGGGCCAGAGATCGGGGTGACGCACGATGAAATATACCGTTGAGGTGAAGAAAATGGCGCGGACCTATGTAGAGGTCGATGCCGCCACGAAAAAGGAGGCGGCGGAGAAAGCCCGGAAAGAAGCCTCTTTTGGCAGCGTCCTTTGGAGCACCGACCATTTGCGGACGCGCCTTGTTCATGGAGACAAAGGACGGAGGTGAGGCCCCATGACGGACACCGATCACCTGATATGGAGCAACTACCATATCGACTATGAGGACTGGCGGGAATATCTTGAAGAGGAGTTCCCCGACCTCAGTGAAGATGAACGCTATCTCAAAATGCTGGAAATCAACAATGATTATCTGGACGATGAGCGCGTCAATCTTGATATTCAGCTTTCACAGCCCATCATTGCCATTGCGGACCTGGGCCTTTGGTTTGGGCGTCGTTGCGGTTACAAGGAGATTCAGAGCGGAAATATCCGCGATTGCCTCTACTCCCACTACGACTACACCACCTGGTATGTGGATAAGCTGGGCGACCTTCGCTGCGACGATGTTCACCACGATGGTACAAATCATTATCTCTATCGCGTGTTCAAAGAGGGCGTGAGCGATACCCAGAGGGAGAATCTGGAAGATAAACTCTTTCGAGGTGTGGCGACCCGTGCGGACATTACCCGCGTCACCCGGAGGCTGGGCGATGAGATTGGGAAAGTTTATGGATGGACCTTCCCGCAGCACGGGGCAAAAGCGCAGGAACAGGTGCGATAAGGGCAAAGGAGCTGGAAGTATGAACGCGGATAGTCAACCCTTTCGCTCAGACGAAGAGCAGCTCCCCAGCTTTGAGGACCTTCGGATTCACTACTTTTCAGACAAGTCAGAATCCCGCAAGGTTGGGAGGTATCGGGAGTACACCACAAAAGAATACGCGAAGACCGCGCTGGGTGAAATCGAACTGCGCCAATGGCAGGATATGGCAGAAAAGGTCATCAGCGCCCACCATGAAGAAGCCTTGCAAAAGCAGTTGTTTGAATGGGTGCAAGAGACATTCCCGTGGCTCCATACTCCGTCAGAGCAGAGAGTGGAGAGCCTGGACCTGCACATGAGCCGGATGTTCGACAACCCGCTCTGGGTACAGTTTGTCCCGTTCAATCAGCGGTATCGCCCAGAGGTGCTTAGAGAAGTACACCTCGTCAAAGTAAAAACCTCGTGCTGTGAGGGCGACGGTGTAACGACAAAGGAGCAGGTGGAAGAAGCGCCCAACCGTGGCGGGACAATCTGCTGCCCGAACTGCGGGCGCTTTTCGTCCTTCGAGATTTCCGAAAACGCTCCTGAGCGAGAAACCGCAAAAGCAAAAGAACGCGGGAGGTAAAGGAGGAACCTATGGATAAGCAGACCGCGATTTGCGACTTTCTGAAAAAGCATCACACCGGGAAAGAGAGAGCCGTTCCGAGCCGAGAGCTGGAACGGCTCTTTTCTCTGGAAGGCCGGACGCTGCGCCGCAAGATCAACCGTTTGCGGCAGGACGGACACCCGATTTGCAGCGACGAAAACGGCTATTACTATGCCGGGAACCAGCAGGAGATCAACGCGACCGTGTGCCGGCTGAACGCTTTGGTCACGCGGATTTCCAATGCGCGGACTGGGCTTCTCTATGCGTCCGTTATGACGCCGGAGCAGGTCACGGTCAACATCAATATCAATCTGAATTAAGGAGGTCTTACCCATGCCGAGCAAATACCAAATCATTTCTGAAATGGCTGCGCGGGAGGCGGTTCAGATCTCTTCCGGCGCGGACCGCTATATGGCGTTTCTCCAAACCGCAGCGAACAACTACAAGTATAACTTCCGTGAGCAGCTCCTGATCCACAATCAGAAACCGGAAGCCACGGCCTGCGCCGAAATCGGCACCTGGAACAAGCTCGGTCGATGGGTAAACAAGGGAACGCACGGAATCGCGCTCTTGGTGGACAGTCAAAACCGCTACAAGGTCCGCTATGTGTTTGACATCTCCGATACCAACAGCCGCGAGGGATTCACGGTCAACCTCTGGCAGCTTCAGCCGCGTTTTGAGGATCGGGTCATGGTGGCGCTGGAAAACCGTTTCGGCGCTCTGGACGAGCACACAGGCTTTGCCAATGATGTTATCAGCATCATCGACGCCATTGTAGAGGACAACCTTACAGATTACGCGGATGTTTTGCGTAATGTCAAAGATGGGAGCCTGCTGGAAGAGCTGGACGATTTCAACACCGAGGTCTGGCTGAAAAGAGCAGTCAAAAACAGCGTCGCCTTTATGGTGCTGACACGCTGCGGATATGACGCGCGGCATTTTTTCACCGTCGAGGATTTCTCCCGCGTGTATGACTTTAACACCGTGGAGGCGATTTCCGTTCTGGGCGACGCCAGCAGCGACATTTCCGAGATGGTCCTCCGTGAAATCGAGGTCTCCGTTCGGGCGCTGCAAAAAGAGGAGAAAAACCAAAATCGCACATTTGCAAACGCGGAACGGACGCGCGATAATGTCCGTACAAACGATGAAAGGAGCGGCGAACATGGAAGAGAAGCTGACGTACCGGCAGGAGGGGGATTATCTTCTGCCCAACGTAGTACCCCCGGCGAATCCGAAGGTCGGCAAGTATGGGATGCTGCGGCGCGATTTCCTTCGGGACCATCGGAAACCGATTTACACCGGGATGCTCCTGAGCGGGAAACTGAACAGCCATTTGGAGGAGATCGACCGGCAGGCCAGCAAGATGGTAGAGCGCCTGACGGAGCAGATGGCGAAGCAGGAGGGCGTGACGGAGAGCCTGAAAGCGTCGAACCAGATGTTGTGGGTGCAGTCGATGAACAGCATCCGGAACCGGGCGGAGGAATCGACCCTGAACGATCTCATTTACAGTTAGCCGGTTTCGACCTGTTCGGTCGGTCGGATACCCCGTACTACCACTACGACGCGGAGAAGCAAGAGCTGATCCGCGAGAGCGAAGCATTGAAAGAGCATAGAGTGACGATTGCCGCGTACTTTGCCGATCACGAAGATCGCAGAGAACGCGGCAATTTCATTGCCAGCTACTTCAACAACACCCTCGTTGAGTCCATTCTTTCCAACGGTCAGAGGGCAGGATACCGTGCCTTCCGCGAGGGCCTGCACCTCTACCGCGGTGGGTATATGAACCCGTTGATGGAGGCCAACTTACGCTGGACGGGCGTTGCCGCTACGATAGAGGGCATGATTCTCATGGAACAGTGGCTCGACCCAGATGAGCGTCCCCTTCCCTCCGTAGCAGAGCAGATGTCGCTCATTCAGGAAGAACTGGCTGAAAAGGAAACCGCCTTTGCCATGCCGCAGGCAGCTATCGACTATGTGCTGGCTGGCGGCAGCGGCGTCAACGAGGGCAAGTATCGCATTCTGGAACAGTTTGAGAAAGGCGAGAGCGCCGAGGAGAACGTCAAGTTCCTGAAATCAGAATATGGCGTTGGCGGTCGTTCCGATGCAATCCCCGGCACAGGTATCTGGGAGGACCACGACAGCAAGGGCATTTTGCTCAGGCGAACTCTCCAAGGGGATGACAAGAAGGATGCTTTGCTTCTCAAATGGCCTGCGGTTGAAAAGCGAATCAGACAACTGATCGCGGCTGACCGCTATCTCAACTCAGCGGAAAAAGCGGAGTACCCCGCGTTCCTGCATCGGCGCGAGGTCCGCGTGGAGCGTAGGCACATTGCCGACGAATTCCGTGCGCTCATCAATGAATATGAGGATTTTGTAAAAGGTAGCGGCCTCGAAAGCAAGCTGCCGGATAGCAGCTATGTCATTTCATGTGCTACTCCCTTCTCCCTTGGCGAGAAGAAAAACTATATCCGTGCCATAAACGGCGACTTTATCCTCCCGCTGATGCGCGAGGCCATGCAGACGATTATCAGGGAGAACACGCCTTTGACGGAACGCTGTGAAGCTATGCTTTCTGAGCTGTCAGGACCTCTCGCTATGGGCTTGGAGCCCACCGAGGAAGAGTTGAACCCTCCCCCGCCTCCGAAGATGGAGCTTGTTATATCTTTGGGCGATACCGTCTATATCGGTACGCAGGAATATGATGTCCTGTCCCTGGGTGACGAGGTGGTGGAGGTCAGCGACCCCAAATTCCCGCTGTTTAACAAAGAGTTCTCCCGCGAGGACTTCGAGCGGATGGTCCGGGAAAACCCGCTGAACGCAAAGTATCTTCGGGAGGTCAAAGAAGAACCGGAGCAGGCACAGGAGCAAGAGCAGGCACAGGAACCGGAGGTGCCGCAGCAAGAAGAAGTGGCGGAGCCGGCAACGGAAAAACCGGCTGAAAAGAAATATGACCTGGGCTACGGCGCTATGGGCAACGGCCTGACGGTCTGGAATCGGCTGGAAACTGTAAATGGCGACTATCGGACGGTCGCGGTTATCAACGATGACCGCAGCATCAACTTCTACGACCCGGATATGCCGGATAACGTCAGAGCGCAGATCCTCCGTGTCGCGGAAACCGCAGAGCTGACCGCTTCTGCCACTCAGAACACCCCCGTTTTTACAACGCCCCCGCAGGCGCAGCAGCCCGAACCCGGAGGAAACGAGTTCTGGCAGGAGTATCACCGTTACCGGAGCGAATACAACGGAGCAATCGTGTTCTATCAGGTGGGTGATTTCTATGAAGTCCTGGGCGCGGATGCCCGAATCGTATCGAAAGCTCTTGACATTCGCATGACCACCCGGAACGTCGGCCTCAAAGAGCGTGTCCCCATGTGTGGAGTTCCCGCCATAAGCATTGATACGCCGATCAATCTGCTTCTCGACAGAGGTTATGATCTCGTGCTCGTGAACGGTAAACATGAAACCTACGCATTATCGGCAGATCATGCACGAACACCTGTAGAGACCCACCCCGTTGGCCGTATTGATTATCTCGAAACAAACGGCGAAGTCTGGTACAGTATCGAGTACACGGACGCAGAGCGGTTTGTCCGGGATATGCTCGACGATAATCACTATGGCGTTCCCATGTCCATCGTCGTTTACCGGGACAAGGACGGAAACACGATCCCTACGGATTTTGTGGATCGGTTTGACCCTCCGCCCCAAGGCTTTGAGATCGTTGACTACGAAAAGGTACGGCCTGAGACTTCCCTGGACCGCGCTAAAAAGCTCATAGACGAATACTGTGAGCGCGAGTTCGGGCATGGTGGCGACTACGAAAACCTCGCTCATGTTGACATCGGTTATACCGAAGTTGAGGACGAGGAGATTCCTGTCCAAATCGTAGCAGACCTCATCAACTGCCGCATTGACCGTTATCTGGACAAGCGGCTGGTGGACCGGCGCGAGTATGATTCCATTGAGGACCTGATCTCCAACGAACTGGACGGTCTCGACTTTGCGGAGCTGATTACCTTTACTGACGCGCAGCTCGACGAGGCGAAGCGCACTTTCACGGAGCCGACCGGCGACCGCTTTCATGTGGTAGAGGTCGTGCGCTCCAACGAGCCGGCCTTCTACTCCGTCTGGGACGATCAGGCAGATGGTTACTATGTCGATGATGGCGTTGTGGAAGAGTTCAGCAGCGAGTATCAGGCAGACGAATACTGCCGGCAGCTCAACGAGGGAAAGCTCGTGCGCTACCAGGTGGGCGACATCATCCAGATCGGTGAGGATGACCAGACACCGGAATACCGTGTCCTCAAGACGAAGCGCACAGCTTATAACGAACTGAATACCCCCGTGACCATGTACGGCTTTGATGCGTATTGGGACAAGGAGTTGCAGCATTTCAAGTTTTCCAACACGGACGTGCTGCGGCACAGCGAACCGATCAAGGCTATCGGACGTACCCTTGCTGCGAGAGCCGTTGACTTTCTGAACGCCTATACCCCGGAAGAGAACGCCGGGAGAGGTGAAGAGGAGGCGCTTTTCCGCATGGAAGAGCAGCTCAAAGACCCCCTCCTTGTGTCCGAGCTGGTCAGCCAAATCGAGCTGATAATACCCGAAGAAAGCATGACGCCGGAGCAGAAAGAAAACGCGGAACGGTTGATTGCGGACCTGACAGCCATTCTCCCGGAAGCCCTGCGCCGCTCAGTGGGAAATAAAGACCACTTTATTCACCACTTCTATGTGGTGCCGGACATTCAAGCTGCCGGTCCCCTTGATGTGCGGACCTACACAACCTACGAGGAAGCCTATGAAGCATACGCCGCATTACCCAATGAAAGCCTAAAGGCTTTGGGCGTACAGAATACAAACCCGCTGCCGGGAAGTCTCGACCTGATCCAGTGCCGCAATGGTGTTGATACGCTGGTAGAGGACTACGCAAAGGTGGAAGGCTGGGATAACGCGGAGATTCGAGCCCTTGTGACGCAAATTCAGAATACCATCAGCGCCCCCGCACAGGGGCCGGTGGATAGGGCTGACGAAATGCTCCGTCAGGCGATGCTTGCCGCTGAGCTTTCCGAACGCACCGGGCAGATGGTGTTCGGCTTTGAGGAAGGAAACCCGCTGCCGGTGAATGTACCGCAGCCCACGAAGGAAATCGGGGCCAGCGATGATGTACTTCTGCCGGAAGAGATACCCGCAGGCCAAGAAGCGGAGTACCGCCTTTTGCACCGGCTCGATGCTGACTGCCGCTACTTCTTAGGCAATGGGCAGAGGGCCGAAAAGCACTTGTGGGCAGGAAACGTACCGGCACAAATCGCAAAAATGCGGGAGCTGTACGACCAGCTCCGTGAAAAACCCATCTGGCTTGACCGGGAAACCATTGACCGCTATGAGCAGGAAATGACCAATGAGCCGGCGTTTCCGGGTCCCGCCACAGAGGACGAGCAACGGGCCTTTGACGCAATGGTGAAAGCCGGCTTCCGGTATGATTCCACCGCCACCAATACGGGATTCAAAGAAAACATCGTCTTTCTTACCTCATCGGACTATCCCCTGACCTTTGAAAGCTGGGGCCAGGTCTATGAGTGGATTGACGGAGCGGAACTGAAGGATACGCCGGGACTCCGAGAGGAAGTGCAAAAGATACTCCACCCGGAACCGGCTGAAAAAGGAATCGCGCCGCCCCCACCCACATCAAGACCGCGCCGGTCAATGGCTCCTACCATGCTTTACCCGAACATCCCCAACGCCAAGCGCCATGACTACCGCATCACAAACGATCAGATCGGCGTCGGCACTCCCGGCGTCCGCTACGCAAACAATGTCGCCGCCATCCGGCTTCTCAAACAGTTGGAGGCCGAGCAACGCCTCGGCACCCCGGAAGAGCAGGAGGTCCTCGCGCAGTATGTGGGATGGGGCGGGCTCGCAGACTGCTTCGACGAGAGGAACAGTCACTACCTGGAGCTGAAAGAACTTCTCGACGAATCCGAATACGCGGCAGCGCGGGAATCCACGCTGACCGCTTTCTATACGCCGCCTGTTGTCATCCGCGCTATGTATCAGGCGTTGGAGAACATGGGCTTTAAGAGCGGAAACCTTTTGGAGCCTTCCTGCGGCATTGGCAACTTCATCGGCATGAAACCGGAGAGCCTCGCGGACTCCCGCATCTACGGCGTGGAGCTTGACAGCATTTCCGGTCACATCGCCCAGCAGCTATATCAGAAATCGTCTATTGCTGTCCAAGGCTTTGAGAAAACGGAGCTGCCGGACAGCTTTTTTGATGTTGCCATCGGCAATATTCCCTTCGGTAACTTCAAGCTCATCGACAAACGCTACGACAAGCACAACTTCCTGATTCACGACTACTTCTTTGCCAAAACGCTGGACAGCGTGAGACCCGGCGGCATCATCGCCTTTGTCACCAGCAAAGGAACAATGGACAAGGAAAGCCCCGTCGTGAGAAAGTATCTCGCGCAGCGGGCCGACCTCCTGGGCGCGATCCGCTTGCCGAACAACACCTTCAAGGACGCTGCCGGCACGGACGTTACCTCAGACATTCTCTTTTTCCAGAAGCGGGACACCCTCACAGCGGAGGAACCGAGCTGGGTACACCTGAACACCGATGAAAACGGCCTGACCATGAACCAATACTTTGTGGATCACCCGGATATGGTGATGGGTGAAATGCGGGAGATCAGCGGTCCCTTCGGCCCGGAGACCGCCTGCGTTGCCTATGACGGGCAGGACCTTGATGAAATGCTCTCCGAGGCAATTCAGAACATCACCGGCAGCATCACGGAGTACGACTTCGACGAGCTGACCGAGGAGGAAGAGGACAAGTCCATTCCCGCTGACCCGGATGTGCGAAACTTCTCCTATACGCTGGTCGAAGGAGAGGTCTACTACCGGGAAAACAGCCGGATGTATCCCGTTGAGCTGTCCATGACAGCAAAGAACCGCGTGAAAGGTCTCATCGCCATCCGTGATTCTGTTCGGCAGCTCATTGAGTACCAGACGGAGGACTACCCCGATGAGATGATCGAGGCCGAGCAGCGCAAACTCAACCGGCTCTACGACGAGTTCAGCGCCAAGTACGGCATCATCAACTCCCGCGCCAACAAGTCTGCTTTCAACACTGACAACTCCTTCTTCCTCCTGTCCTCCTTGGAGGTCCTGGATGACGAGGGGCATTTCATCCGCAAGGCGGATATGTTCAGCAAGCGCACCATTAAGCAGCGGACAGAAATCACCCATGTTGACACGGCGGCGGAGGCCCTCGCGGTTTCGCTGGCTGAAAAAGCAAAGGTGGACATGGACTATATGATGGAGCTGACCGGAAAAACGGAGAAAGAAATCTTTGAGGACCTCAAAGGCGTCATTTTTCTGAACCCTATGCACGACTACGGCTCCGACACACGTCCGAAGTATCTTGCCGCTGATGAATACCTCAGCGGCAACGTGAGGGAGAAACTGGATTGGGCGCGGCGCAGCGCGGAGCTTTACCCCGATGAATATACCGTGAACGTGGAGGCGTTGGAACGGGTGCAGCCGGTGGATTTGACCGCAAGCGAAATCTCCGTGCGGCTGGGCTCCACCTGGGTCCCTCCGGAGGTGTTCGAGGAGTTCATGTTTGGACTTCTGGATACGCCGTGGTACGCACAAAGAAATATCAAAATCCACTTTGCAAAAATCACGGGAGAGTGGAACATTGAGGGGAAATCCTACGACCGCAGCAGCGTAAAAGCCTTCACTACCTATGGTACTGACCGCATCAACGCCTACAAAATCATCGAGCAGACCTTAAATCTCAAAGATGTGCGGATATTCGACTATATTGAGGACGAAAAAGGTAACAAAAAGCCGGTTCTGAACAAGAAAGAGACTGCCATTGCCCAAGCCAAGCAGGAGCAGATCAAGCAGGCTTTCCAGGACTGGATATGGAAGGACCAGGACAGGCGGGAGCGCCTGTGTAAGCTCTATAACGAGAAGTTCAACTCTATCCGGCCCCGTGAGTACGACGGAAGCCATCTGGGGCTTGTGGGTATCAACCCGGAAATCAAACTCAGGCAGCACCAGCTCAACGCCGTGGCCCGTGGGCTTTACGGCGGGAATGAGCTTCTCGGTCATGTTGTGGGAGCCGGCAAGACCTTCACGATGGTAGCCATCGCGCAGGAAAGCAAGCGGCTGGGACTATGCCACAAGAGCCTGTTTGTGGTCCCGAACCACCTCACAGAGCAGTGGGCGGCAGAGTATTTGCAGCTCTACCCCTCCGCGAACATTCTTGTCGCTACGGCAAAGGACTTTGAGGCGAAAAACCGCAAACGCTTCTGCGGGCGCATTGCGACCGGAGAGTTCGACGCCATCATCATCGGCCACAGCCAGCTTGAAAAAATTCCTCTGTCTTTCGGTCGCCAGTGTTTCTACTTGGAGCAGCAGCGCGACGAGATCATGGAGGGCATCATGGAGATGAAGGAGAACAACGGCGACCGATTCTCTATCAAGCAGTTGGAGCGCAGCAAGAAACAGATCGAGCAGAAGCTCGACAGACTGAATGACCAATCCCGCAAGGACGACCTCGTGACCTTTGAGGAATTGGGGGTTGACAAACTGTTTATCGACGAGGCACATTATTACAAAAACCTCGCCGCGTTCACAAAAATGCGTAATGTAGGGGGTATTTCTCAAACTGAGGCACAGAAAAGCTCAGACCTCTACATGAAAATCCGGTATCTGGACGAGTTGACCGGAGGGCGCGGCGTCTGCTTCGCAACCGGCACCCCCATCAGCAACACAATGGTAGAAATGTTCACGATGCAGAAATATCTCCAATACAGCACACTGAAAAAGAACGACCTTATCCACTTTGATAGCTGGGCTTCCACCTTTGGCGAAACGGTCACAGCCATCGAGCTGGCACCGGAAGGCACCGGCTACCGGGCAAAGACGCGGTTTTCCCGCTTCTTTAATCTGCCGGAGCTGCTGGTGATGTTCAAGGAGGTCGCGGACATTCAGACCGCAGATATGCTCAACCTCCCTGTCCCCAAGGCCAACTACCACAGCGTTGTCCTGAAACCGTCTGAGTATCAGAAGGAAATGGTGGACGGATTAGCGGAACGCGCAGAGAAAGTCAGGAACGGTATGGTGAACTCCTCGGAGGACAATATGCTCGTCATCACCAATGACGGGCGCAAGCTGGCCCTTGACCAACGGCTCATTAACCCGATGCTGCCGGACAGCGACACAGGTAAGGTCGCCGCCTGTGTGCAGAACGTCTTTGACATTTGGCAGCGTACCAGCGAGCAGAGATCGACACAAATGGTCTTTTGCGACCTCTCGACGCCGCACAATGACGGGAATTTCAATGTCTATGACGCCATCCGTGACAAACTCATAGAGCGCGGCATACCGGCTGAAGAAATAGCCTATATCCACTCTGCCGGCACAGAAGCAAAGAAGAAGGAACTGTTCGGAAAGGTCCGCAACGGACAAATCCGGGTGCTGATCGGCTCTACGCAGAAGATGGGAGCCGGGACCAACGTGCAAAAAAAGCTCATAGCACTTCACCATTTAGATTGCCCGTGGCGACCGGCAGACCTCCAGCAGCGGGAAGGCCGCATTGTGCGGCAGGGCAACGAGAATCCGGAGGTGGAGATTTTCACCTATGTCACGGAGGGAACCTTTGACGCCTACCTTTATCAGTTGGTGGAATCGAAGCAGAAGTTCATCGGGCAAATCATGACCTCGAAAAGCCCGGTGCGCTCCGCAGAGGACATTGACGAAACGGCACTGTCTTATGCGGAAATCAAGGCGCTGTGTTCAGGAAACCCGAAAATCAAGCTCAAGATGGACCTCGACGTGGCCGTTTCCAAGCTGAAGCTGTTAAAAGCGAACCATCTGAGCCAGATTTACTCGCTGGAAAGCGACATCACACATCGCTACCCGAAACAGATCAAAGAGGCCGAGGAGATGATTGAAGGTTACAAGCAAGGCATTGAGCGGCGAGATCAGAACACGCATCCCAATGAGGATGGGTTTTCGCCTATGATGGTGGAGGGTAAGACCTTCACGGAGAAAAAAGCTGCCGGGTCTGCGATCCTGGAAGCCTGCAAAGCAATGACAAGCCCCGATGCTGTTCCTCTGGGACAGTACCGGGGTTTTGACTTGGGGCTGTACTTTGAAAAGCTCAGCAAGGAATATCGCATGACCATCAGCGGCTCCGTGAGATTGACCATATCCCTGGGCATGGACATTTTCGGCAATATCCAGCGTATCGACAATGCCTTGGATAGCATGGAGACACGGATGCTGGACAAGGAGAATGAGCGGGATCGTGCCATGAAGCAACTCGAAACCGCAAAGGTCGAGGCGCAGCGCCCCTTCCCGCAGGAGGACGAGCTGAAAGAAAAACAAGCCCAACTCGACGAACTCAACATTGAACTGAACATGGATAAGCCGGATAACGCGGTCATTGACGATGAGCGCAGCGAAGATGAGACACCCGAACGAGATACAAAGGAGCGTGACCGTTAAATAAGAGAGGCAGGGGGATGTGACCTCTGCCTCCAATACATATCCGATATGTTATCGGATTTTTGCGTCAGAATGGCTACCGAAGGTGGCGTCAACTCGACTATGGCTTTAGACTGGACGCGGCCATCTGCCGCATTAGCAACGCTGCCTATGAAAGTTGGGAATGCTGTTTATCTGAACATAAAGGATAATAGCATCACTTCTCAATAATTTCATAATCCGGGTCATCGTCGGGGTTATATGGATAATCACCTGGATTACTCAATTCCATAGTCTCGCCGCCCTCATGGTATGCGCCTACAAGGTCACGGGCGCAATCCTCAGCCTCCTCATAAGTGCTAAACTCCTCGTCCTGTTCTTCTCCGTTAAAAATGATTTTGAATACCGCCATCTTAGCATACCTCCATTTCGCTTATTTGTTTTTCCGATGATGGGGAATTATTTGAAACCATCGTGCTTAGAGAATGTCGAAACCTTCCGTTGAAATGTTAAATGCTTGGAGCTTAACCTTCACGATCTTGAGCTGATATTCTGCCTCCTTCTTAGGGTCATCCGCTGCTATGATCCGCTGCAAATCGGTGTACTCGTCGATTAGGTCAAACGTATGCTCGAACTCATTGCCACACAATGTCGTTTACCCCCTCCACACATGGACTTGATTTTCTGCTCTTGTGATTGGACGTTATTCAGAGAGGGCAGGTCATCCGGTAGTCAAGCACATGACTGAGCATCTTCCGTGGATCAACCCCCAGGCGCGAGGCTAACTCTCTCATATTGTCCGTAAGTAGATTCAGATTCCGATCCTCAAAGCGCTTTTTCTCGTCGGGCAACTTTAGAAAAGGGCCGTCGCACAGTCCCACAAGTTCGGCACCGATTTTTTCAAAACACTTTTGTGAGGGAATATTCGCTGTATCCACCCGCGCTTGGAACTCTGTCTTTCCGGCAATCCTGCGGATTTCATTCAGAAACAGCCGAATGCTACGAGGACCATACCCTTTGTGCGTGTATTGACCGTCAAGCTCAATAGCGATTTCCCACGGTTCTCTCCGTGTATCTTTGAGGCCAATATAGCCGATGGAGGTCCCGCTGGTCGCATCAATAATCATACAGAAAAAGGTCTCAGGCTGGCACAAATCAGACCATAGCAAGCTCTCGTTAAGGTGCTGTTTCATACGAACTATGCCTTGGTACATCAATGAATATTGAACCTTGACGGATACATAGAAATCGGCGTCTGACTCGACAACAGGTCTTAGGATTATGACGTCATCTTTTGTAAAGACCGACATTGCCTTTTCTGCTGAAAAATCCCAGACGGGACTTAGTTCTATCCGTTTCCCGGCGGTGGAAACCATTTCATCAAGCGCCTTTTGGAATGCCGCTTCACGCTCCGGCGAACCCGGCTCAAGCCCCTCGATTGCGGCTTCCAGTTTTGCGTGTGTTTCCCTGGCTTGGTCCTGTTGGGCTTTTTGCTGAATACTACTCATCGCATTGGCTCCTCAAGACCATCGCCAACTTGTATATGACTGATTTTAAGGGGTAGAACGACCTGGTGACCCTCCGCCGTTAAGTAGCAGTAGCCAGCTATAACAGCCAGTGCGCATATCGTACACCCAAATACGACCGCGTTCCTGTGGGGACCATTGACAACGGAACTAATTGTTTTCCCTACATCAAACGTAACGGGAATGAGATTTGTGTCTTCCATTTAACTTCCTCCTTGACTTGTTGGCTTGCTCATACTATACTTCAAATATTCCGAATTGTAAATAGATTATTAGCTGTTGAAATTCTATTTGTAGGTAAGGAGTGGAGCCGTTATGAAGTACGACTGCGAACAAATAGGTAAGAATATCCGCGAGGAACGCAAAAAGTTAGGTCTCACTCAAGACGAGTTAGGAAAGTTACTATTTGTTACAGGTAAGCAAATATCAAATTATGAGAAAGGTAAACCACTCCCGTCGTTAGAAACCCTCCTCAAAATGGCCGAACTTTTCCATTGCGAGTTCGGTTATCTGCTTGGCGAGGAGTCTTATAAGGAACGCTCACAACTGAATACGGCTATTTGCAAATCGTTTGGTATCACCAGCAATGCAGTTGAATCCCTCCGTAAAGCAATCCAAAGAGGTTTGAACCGGGAGCTTGGAGAACGACAGCGAATTATCAGCCGTTTTTTCGCATCACCTTTTCTGTCAGAGTTTTTTGATAGGCTTGTTGATGCCGCTTCGTTAAGCAATAGACTGTTTTTATCTGGTAACACTGCTTATGACGATTTGGTTAAAAAATATGGAGAAGATATTGCTGTGAGCGCAGTAAAGGTCCTTCTGCGCAGTCCGGATGAAGAGGACGATTCTCTTGAAGGCCAAAGTGAGGGAATAGAAGCGGCAGTTAAAGAGCTTGACTCTTCCATTGACAGGGGCCGCAACGAGGAATACGCATTAAAAGTCGCAAAATATGAGTTAAGGGAAGCATTTGAGACGCTTGTAAGAGATATTCTTTAGCGGACGGCAAAAAGCTGTACTACTGCGAATTTTACAAATATAGCTTCGGATAGGTGCTTTCTTTGCACATTTTGAAGCAACGGGAAATCCGATATAAGTATCTATCTGGGCAACAATTCATATAGTGTCATTACATAGCCGATTGGCCTCGCACCTGCGAAGTCAGTCGGCATTTTTTGTTTTGAAGGGAGGTGAATTTTGTGAATCAGGACGAACTGAACACGCAGCTCTATGAGAAGATGCTTGCGGAACAGAGCCAGTTTAAGGAATCTTTGATGACCCTGAAACCTAAAGAGATTCTTGATAAAGCCTATGAGTACACCGTCCGTGAGGATATTGTTCTCACGATGGAGGACGCCGAGCTGTCCTCCAAGCAGTGCAGGGCGCTTCTGAAATCCGATACCCCGGTGGCAGATGTGTTTGCGAGGTTCCGCAAGCGTGAAACGAGCTATATGGACATCGTGCTCGACACGCTGGAATCGCAAGCGAATGAAATCATCCGGGAAGATTACAAGAAGTCGCGTGACGCCAGGTAGGAGGTGAGCATCATGCCCTATGTTTCCCCAGAGGAAGTCCGGGCAGCTAAGCAGATGGACCTTCTGACCTATCTGCAAAGCTATGAACCCAACGAGCTTGTCAAGCTCTCAGGGGGAACCTACTGCACCCGTCAGCATGACAGCTTGAAAATCTCAAACGGAAAGTGGCATTGGTTCTCACGGGGAATCGGCGGATCGACCGCCTTGGACTACCTCATCAAAGTCCAGGATTACGGATTTCCCGAAGCCGTTGAGACCATACTCGGACGGGTGGCAGTAAGGCCACCCATTTTTCATGCTCCCCGTGCAGAGCAGTCTAAAAGGCTGCTGTTGCCGGAGGCAAATAACAACTGCGACGCTGTGATTCACTATCTGAGGGGGCGCGGCATCGACCGCGAGATCATCGACTACTGCATGGGCCACAAGCTCTTGTTCGAGACAAAGAAATACCACAATGCGGTATTTGTCGGATATGACCCGGCTGGAAGAGCACGTTACGCGGCGCTCCGAGGGACCTACGGCGACTTCAAAGGTGAAGTAACCGGAAGTGATAAGCACTACTCCTTCGCCTTGACCGGCAGCGGACACGGCGAGACCGTCCACCTGTTTGAAGCGGCCATTGATGCCCTGAGCTATGCTACTCTCCTGAAAATGACTGGCAGGGATTGGCGCAAGGACACGCTGCTTTCTCTTGCCGGCGTCTACAAGGCAAAAACCGAATATACGGTGCCGATGGCCCTTGACCAATATCTGCATGACCACAGCACGGTGGAAACGCTGCTGCTTCACTTGGACAACGATGAGGTTGGACGCGGCGCAACTCAGGGAATCATCAAAAATCTCGGCGGGAAGTATCGCGTCATTGACAGTCCCTCCCCAACGGGGAAGGACGTAAACGACTATCTGATGGAGCGCATCGAACGCCACCGGAGAAAGGAGGAACAAACCCGATGAGCGGATCGGAAACCGCAGTAATCGGAGGTGTGGCAGAACACCTCAAAAGATACCATTTGGGAGAGCAAAACGCCGTAACAAGCCGAGAATTGGAAACGGCTTTTAACGTCAAAGGGATTGAGCTTCGGAGCACGATTAACGCCCTTCGGCGCAGCGGTGTTCCTATTGCCAGCAGCGGCAACGGTTATTTCTATGCCGCCACTGAGCAGGAAGTAAGGGCGACTATTGCCCACATGAAGCACAGGATTAGCGGCATTTCCGCTGCTATCCAAGGATTAACCCAAGTATTAGAGAAGGAGAGTGATGAAACGTGAGTAAATCCTTTGAAGTCAACATCAGAGAAACGCTGGAAACTCAAGTGACCGTCCAGGCCGAATCCCGCGAAGAGGCCGAGCGGATTGTCGAACAGAGGTGGAAGTCCGGAGAATACGTTCTGGACGCCGACCACTTCACCGGCGTTGAGTTTAATGCGAAAAAGGCTCGTGACCGGAGCCGCGACGAGGGGAGGTGAATGTAATGGTCAGAGGCTATTCAGAGAATCAGGCACGAGAAATGGGATTCGACAGGTCTCAGTATCGTTTCCCTGATACCGCTGGTAAGGGTACGGGTACTCTTACCATGAAAATTTGGGGAAACAAGTGCCTTCTCTGCTACTTCGACATGGATGATGGAGCAAAAATCAAGCTCACGGTTTTCCGGGAGCGCGTTCACAACCGCTACTTTCAGCCGGAAAAGTCGGAGCTTGACTTGGCGGAAGTCGAGATTGGTTCCTTTATGGAGATTGCTTACGGCATCACCAGAAATGGCACCGCTAAGTTCTTGACCGCCAAGGTCTGAGAAGGAGAGGAAGCCGGTATGAAAATTACAATTTATCAGGTCAATATGGACCGTGACACAAAGCGTGTCGCCTTTGAAAGCCTTGAACGGCTGGAAAAGTACCGGGGCAGCGCAGAGATTGACAGCTCCCTTTACGACAGGGTGTATGAGGGGGATGTGGAGTGCTCCAATCTGGAAGAGGTTTATCAGATGTTCAATCTGAATCACCCCAAGGACTACATGGGCCGCTCTCTGTCCGTGTCTGACGTGGTGGAAGTCACCTACGAGGATGGAAAGAGCGAGTTCTTCTTCTGCGACAGCATCGGGTTTGAGGAGGTGGAGTTCCGCCCTGAGCTGGCAAGCAAGATCGAGCGCGAGCTGCTTCGCGTTGTTTACCTTGCGCCGGGAGAAATGGCCCGTGTCGCAGATATTCCCGCCAATTTCAAAACGCTTCAGCGCATCGTTGGCGGCAACCTGCACACCTATGAACCGTACAAGGACAACATCTGCTTTGTCTACAATGAGGAAGGTAAAACCGAGGGCCTGCCCCTGAACCGTGCCATCCGTGGAGACGAGAAGATCGTGGACATGAACTACCATGAGCTCGTTGACAAGTTCCGTGCTGCGGAGCGCAGCGAGCCCAGAGAGCACATCTCCGGCTATATCGTTTTTACGGCGGACAGCTTTGAGAAGCCCTACTCGGAGGAATCAAGGACCTATGCCGTGTCCAGCGACAACAAAGCCTTTCAGCCCAATATGGGCGGATACTCCATCTATGCCTCCGCGATAGATGGAAGCGACCCGCTGGTGCGGTTGGAAAACTACATGGCGGCAGAAAAAGGCGGCAAGAACGGATGGCAGGTAGAACGCTGCTATATGAAGGAACGGGACCGCGACATCCGGGATGTTATCGCGGGAACGTGCTTCATCTGCGCCACAGACGGAGAAAAGTTTGCCAGCCTCTCCGACGAGCAGGCCAAGAAATACCTGGAGCTGTTCAAGCTGCCGGAGCAGATTTTCCTCGAAGGCGATACCATCGAGGCCATCCCGTACAAACCCAAAGAATAATCCCAAAACAGATAAGAATGGAGGACGATGCACAATGAAGAACTATTCCGTCAGAATTACCCATCCCGCCGTGGCTAACCTTCTTGTCGAGGCCAACACCACGGAGGAAGCCGTTGACAAGGCGCGAATCATGCTGGCCTACGGTGCCGGCGTCGAGTTCGAGGTCAATATTGAGGACCCGACCAAGGTGAGCATTTCCGCATCTGAGCACGACTCCGATAAAGCAGCCGAAGCGCAGGGCGGCGATACCGGCAATCTCAAGGAGTATATCGTTGCGCTGGATGCCGTTTCGCACAAGGAGGTGCCGCTTCACGCGGTTTCCCCGGAGGCCGCGATTGCTCTGGCCCGCGAAATGTACTTTCGGACGGGTGCGCTGGATTTCAGCGATGGCGATGTTGAGTGCGTCACTGCCACCATCGTGGAGGACGCGCCCCCTGAGAGCGGTCCGGAAGAACTGAAACTCCGGCTTTTCACTGAGCTGGTCAAGGAAATCCGCAATAATCCCGCAACGGATGAGGTCGTCGCCGGCATACTCAGGGATGGCGTGGATAAGATTGTCGGGGCGCGGGAGTGATTACCCCGTCACCTGCTGAAAAAAAGGAGGACAGCATGAGAGTCTATGGAGATACGCTGGTCGTTGCGGTAGACGCCGGATACGGCAATATGAAAACGGCGTCGTGTTCCTTCCCTACCGGGCTGATTGCCTGCGATGAAAAGCCCTACTTCACCGATAACCTGCTCATCTATCGTGGCCGTTGCTATATCATTGGCAGCGGCCACAAAGAATTTACCGACAAGAAAATCATCGACGAGGATTATTACGTCTTGACGCTTGCCGCCATCGCCCGCGAAATGAACACGCGCAAGCTGTCCAGCGGAAAAATCGTCGTTGCTGCGGGACTTCCCCTCACTTGGATGGTGAAGCAGCAGAGCGAGTATCGGGAATACCTGCTGAGAAACAGAAATGTGGAGTTCAACTTCCGTGGTCAGGACTATCACATCGAACTTGCCGACGCCATGATTTACCCCCAGGGTTACGCTGCGATTGCGGACCGGCTCAATGATTTCCGTGATGTGAATGTGGTAGCGGACATTGGAAACGGCACGATTAACCTCCTTCGCGTCATCGACCGCCGTGTTGATGTCCGCTCTATGGCCACGGAAGCCAGAGGCGTGAAGGATTGCGCGATTTCCATGCGTATCGCCCTGGCCAACCGTCATGGAGGCGCGAAGGTGGATGACTCCATCATAGAGCGGGTCATTCGCTCAGGCACAGCCAGAATCGACACCGAATATCTTGAAACGCTGAAGATGGCAGCGCAGGGCTATACGAACGACCTGTTCCGCAGATTCCGCGAGTACGGCTATGATGAAAAGACCATGCAGCTTTTCGTAGTCGGTGGCGGGAGCTGCCTGATCCGGAACTTTGCCAGCTATGACCCAAAGCTCGTGAGCATCAACAGTGACATTCATGCCAACGCAAAGGGCTATGAATGGCTCGCCTATGAGCGGCTCAGAATGAAGGGCGGCGATAAACCGTGAGAGGAAAGAGAATCAAGCTCAGCCTCAATCCTGACCGGGAGGAGGATCGCCGGGTGATGGATTACCTCTATTATTCCGGGACCAGCATCAGCAAAGCGATTAAAACCGCCGTGCTGGACTACCTGGACCGGCGCGATGGAGGCCGCGAGAACAGTGCGTTTCTTCAGGAGGTCAAAGAAGCTGTGCGGGAGAGCGTTCAGGGCTTGCAGCTCAACGGGAACCTGACTGTGCCTGTGTCAGCAAGTGACGAGGAGCAGGTTTCCCCGTTCGATTTCCTCGACGCGCTGGAAAGTGGGGTCACTTTTGACGAAAGTGACCCCACTTTTTCTGGCTGAAACCTGATATTTTGCAAAGTGGGGTCACTTTTTTGAATTGTGACCCCACTTTTTTTATGCCCTGTTCCGCGTAAGAACTGATGCCGACCATCCCTGATCTCAGCCACCCCTGACGCCGCGCCATGCGGACCGCCCCAACAGAGAGGCAGCGGTTGACCGAACCGACCGCAGGCGGCAGAGGGGGTGGCGTAATCTTTGCAAGCAACGTCCCTGTCCGTACAGGGACCGCTTGTTAGGGGGAAAACCCCTAATACCCCTCGCTACACGAAGCCAACTGCCACCATGAAAGAGGGTGTTCCATGTCAGGACTGAGAATGAACATCTCCCACACCACCGAACTGGACCACTGGATTGCGGAGCGCCACTATTTGCACTCAACGCCTGCCGGAGCTGTCATCCGTATGGAGTTCCTCAACAGTAACGGCGAGCGTATCGGGGCGATGATGTGGGGCAGAAACACCAGCCCAAAGCAGGATCAGAAAAACCTTTTGTGCTTGACCAGGATGTATTTTATCGACGATACCGAGGATTTTGTCGAGAGCAAGGCCCTTGGCATTGCCCGTAAGTATATCCGAAAGCATTACCCGCAGATCAAAGGGCTGACAGCCTATTCCTCCACCGGAGAGGGCCACGAAGGGACCGTCTATAAAGCCGATGGATGGTTTGAGGTTTCCCGCACGAGAAGCGGAAAGCGAGATTGCCGTTCCGGAAGGAAGAACGCAGATACTTCATCGAAAATCAAATGGGCGAGAAGCCCATAATTTAGAAAGGAAGAGTGACCCATGACCCGTAACTGTAGATTTGAACTCCGGCTCTCTAAGGATGAACTGACCGACCTGACGAAGAAGGCGCGGAAGGCCAAGCTGTCCAATGCCGGCTTTATCCGCAGGGCTATCCGCGATTTGGAAGTTAAGGAGGCCCCCGCCGTCGATGTGCCGTACCTGCTCAATGAAGTCCGGCGACTCGGTTATAACATCAATCAGATTCTCAAAATCGCCAACGCGCAGGGGCTTGTGGACGTGCCGCAGCTCCGAAAGGCGCTGGAAGAGAATCGGAGAGTCATGAAGGAGATCACCGAGGCATACGCCATGCCAGAGGGCTGATATGGCGGTTACGTCGCTCTGGCCCATCAAGAGCAATCAAAAGCTGACCACGATCAAGAGGGTTATCGACTACGCTCGAAACCCCGAAAAGACCGTGGAGCGTGACCCGGAGGCGCTCGCTCCCCTCCATGCTATCAATGGCGTCGTGGAATACGCTGCGGATGAGATGAAAACGGAGACACGAGCGTATGTTTCCTGCTTTAACTGTACCTCAGAAGAAACCGCTGCCACCGAGTTCATGCAGGTCAAGGAGTTCTGGCGCAAGACCGACGGACGCTTATGCTTCCACGGGTATCAGTCCTTCAAAGCGGACGAGGTAGACGCGGAGACCGCCCACGCAATCGGCAAGGAGCTTGCAAAGCGTTTATGGGCAGACCGGTTTCAGGTCGTTGTGGCGACACATTGCAACACTGGCCATTATCATAATCATTTTGTGCTGAACTCCGTTTCCTTTGCGGATGGATACCATTTTGTGAACAGCAAAGCGGATTATGAGGCCATGCGTGAAATGTCCGATGCTATCTGCCGGGAGTACGGTCTGTCCGTCATTGAGAATCCGGCTGGGCGTGGAAAGAGCTATGCGGAATTCAAGGCCGAAAAAGAGGGGCGCACTTCGGTCCGCTCGTCCATCAGGAAGGATATAGACCGGGCCATCGAAGCAAGCCTGACCATGGACGAGTTCTATGAGGAGCTTGAAGCGGCTGGCTATGAAATCAAGTATTACCGTGAGGATGGCATGACCCCGCTCAAATATCCCGGAGTGAAACCACCCGGCGCAAAAGGCTATTTCCGGTTTCATAAGTTGGGCGAGGGCTACTCTATTGATGAGATCATGCAGCGCATTTTGAAGCACACGAGACGTCAGGTTCCCTTCCCGAAGTCTGAACAAGAGGAAGTGGACACGCACCGGCGCAGTCATGAACCTCCAAAGTATGACCGAAGCAAGCCGCATCTGCATCGCGTCTATCTGAGATACTGCTATGAGCTTCACATTCTCGAAGCGCATCCGGCATCCGTGCAGCGGGTGTCGGTTTTTTTGCGTGAGGATATAGCCAAGCTGGACCGCCTGGACGCCGAGACGCGCCTGCTTGCCAAATACCATATAGTTTCCTATGAAGATATGGCTGCGCACAAAGCTGAGCTGGGGCAAAAAATCGACGGGCTTGAAGCAAGACGCGCAGATCTCCGGAATGATATGCGACGCTATAAGCGCGGCCATGCACTGACAACGGCTGAAGCTGTCAAGGGACAGATTTCAGATATAACCAAAGAGCTGCGTCAGCTCCGAAAGGAGGTGAGCTTATGTGACGATATACTTCTTCGCTCCGCAAGGACGAAGGAAGAGCTTGAATGGCTCTTAGACCAACAGGAAATCGACGAACGAAAGGAGGCAAACAACGATGAGTTACTCAGGCGACGCGGCGGAGCAGGTCGTGAGGATGAGTTTGGAAGGTACTGAGGTTGCAGTCAAACTCGCTGGCAAGGGCGCAAAGGAAATCGCCCTGATGCTCTACGCCGTACTCAAGGACCAGAAGAAAACCAGCGGCAAGACCCGGCTCACGAATATGCTGCGCAGCGGTAAGGAATTGAAGGTCTTTGCCGTGCAGGATAAGGACCTGACCCGGTTTTGCAAGGAGGCCAAGAAATACGGCGTCCTCTACTGTGTTCTGAAAGACCGCGATGCCAACGACGGCATCACGGATGTGATGGTCCGGGCAGAGGATTCCAGCAAGGTCAACCGTATTTTTGAGCGTTTCGAGTTGACCACGGTAGACCTGGCGTCGGTCCGCAGCGAGATTGAACGCGCCAAGGCCCAGCGCAGCTCTGTTGCGGAGGACAAGGAGGTGCCGGAGCACCCCGCCCCGCAGCGGAGCAAGGAAGATATTTTCCTGGATGCGCTGATGGCGAATCCCTCCCGCGAGGAACAGCAAACGGCAAACCCTACGGAGGCGCGGGTGGCGAAATCACGTCAGTCCGTGCCTTCCTCAAAGGATTCCAGCCAAGAACCCACGTCCCCGGCCCGAAGCCAAAGCGATGAGGAGCCGAAAAAGCGCCCCTCGGTGCGGCAGGAGCTGAAAGACATTCGCGCAGAATTGGACCAGCGGGCCAAGGAGCGCAGCCAGCCCCAGAAGCCGTTGGAGCATCACGCACCCAAGAAGAAATCTAAGAAGAAAGAGAGGTAAAAAGGTTATGCCGAATTTTGACGATCTGTTTACTGCGCCGAGCGAATCGCACGAGGCAACCGCAGGGCAGCGTTCGTTCAACAAGGACGAGTTTAAGGCTCGAAAGCAGGCTGAGCGAGACAATGTGTACGCGCTGATCGACAGCACGACCGAGGAAATGAAGTGTAGCGGCGAGCTGTTCCAGACCTTCCTCGACGTACAGGCCAGGTTCGACCGCTACTCTCCCACCAACGCCATTCTAATTGCGAAGCAGCTCCCCGGAGCTATGCGCCTCGCGGACTTCGACACCTGGAAGGCTGAAAATGTGCGGGTGAACAAGGGCGAAAAGAGTATCGCCATTCTGGAACCCGGCAAGGCGTACACGAAGGAGGATGGCACCACCGGCACCAGCTTCAATGTGAAACGTGTCTTTGACATTTCCCAGACCAACAGCGCAGAGAAGATTGTTCCCACGGTTACGCGGGATGAGCGCCTTCTTCTCAAGTCCCTGATTACCCATGCCCCCTGTCAGATGAAGATCGGGAACAATATGCACGAGAGGATGAACGCCATCTATTCACCCAAGGAAAACACCATCTACGTTCGTCAGGGGATGGACGCGCCTGACATTTTCCGGGCGCTTTCATCGGAGCTGGCTCACGCTCACATGGCAAAGGGCGACGGGGAATATAAGCGTACCGGGAACCTGAACACGGTCTACTGCGTTTCCTATGTGCTCTGCAAACGGTACGGAGTTCCCACCGACAGCTTTGCCTTTGAGCGGATGCCGGAGGAGTACGCCAAAATGGACAACAAGCAATTCCGGGAGGAGCTGACCAAAATCCGCGACGTTGCCGGTGAAATCTCCCGTGAAATGAATCGCGTCCTGGATGAGCACAACCGCAGCCATAAGGATCGCGGCGAAGAAGCCCGGTAAGGAGGCCCGCCATGTTTGAGGAAAAGCGAGTGATCGTCCTCGACAGCGAGGAACAGGCTTTGATGGTCAATGGACTGAACGGTTTCCGCAAGACGCTTTTAGAGCAGGATAAGCCCACTGAGGATTTGGAGGGCTTGATGCTCAAAGTGATCGACGCCCCCACGCGGAGAGAAAAGCGGCGGCAGGACCGTGAAGCAAGATAAATTTGACCGGGCGCACCTGATCCTTTACCTTTGCGGCGTCATCCCTGTTGTCTGGCTCGCGCTGCTGGTCGCGCCGGCGTTTGGCAATGGCCTTGCCGGTTTCCTCAAAAACGCAGACTCAGTATTTGAGAATCCGCTTCATATCGTGCTATGCGAGGACAGTGCAAAAACTGTCCTCGTTTTTCTTTTGGCCTACGGTATGGGGATCGGCGTTTTTCTATCCAACGACCGGAATTATCGGAGGCGCGAAGAACACGGCTCGGCTAAGTGGGGCAGTCCGAGCGCCATCAACAAGAAATACGCGAACAAGGACAGGACAGCGAACAAGATTCTGACGCGGAATGTTGCGCTTGGCCTTGACGGGCGCAAGCACCGAAGAAACCTCAATATCTTAGTCTGCGGAGGCTCCGGCGCAGGCAAGACAAGGTTTTTTGCCAAGCCAAATGTGATGAACGCCAACACCAGCTTTGTGTGTCTGGACCCGAAAGGGTCACTATAATAAGGATAGAAAGGTCGTGAAAATACAAAACAGGAGGTTA